>JANWWA010000005.1:7218-194459 GCA_025056565.1 Chloroherpetonaceae bacterium
GCGCCGATGGCATCGGCGGCTTGGAAGAGCACATCAATAAGCGGCTTAGGTGCTTTGAGATTTCTATCTCGCACCAGTTGCAACGAGTCTTCCATCTTGTGCGCAAGGTCGCTGATGTTGCGCAGTTGCACCATCGCCGCCGAACCCTTGATGGTGTGCGACCCACGCAACACCCGATTGACCAGCTCAGGCTGCTGAGTGTCCGCAAACTTGTCTAACTCTAACAAATCCTCGTTGAGCTTCTCTAAATACTCCGTCGCCTCCTCCAAAAAAATCTGCTGAAGCTCATTTGGCACGAATTTGGGCGTTGGCTCGGGCGTGCCGCTGGCAGTAATCGTACCAAACTTATCTAACTGGTCGGTGTAATTTTTTAGGATACTGACAAGTTCATCTTTCTTTGGATGTTCATCTTTGCCGGTGTTGCGGAAGGTGTTGAGCATGGCGCCGATGGCATCGGCGGCTTGGAAGAGCACATCAATAAGCGGCTTAGGTGCTTTGAGATTTCTATCTCGCACCAGTTGCAACGAGTCTTCCATCTTGTGCGCAAGGTCGCTGATGTTGCGCAGTTGCACCATTGCCGCCGAACCCTTGATGGTGTGCGACCCACGCAACACCCGATTGACCAGCTCAGGCTGCTGAGTGTCCGCAAACTTGTCTAACTCTAACAAATCCTCGTTGAGCTTCTCTAAATACTCCGTCGCCTCCTCCAAAAAAATCTGCTGAAGCTCATCGGGCACAAATTTCGTGGCTGGCGAAGTAGATTCAGCCATGGGCACAGCAGGCGGAGCAAGGTCAGTAGAAACCTCGCTCATCGCATCACCAGTTGAGCCAAGTTCAGGTGGCGCAGTAAGCGAATCGTCAAGCGTAAGGTCAGTGCTAGAAAAGTCCAAGAGCGACTCAGAGGATGCCAGCTGAGGCTCTTGGGGCGCAGCCGAAGCTGATGCAGAAGGCTCGGTAGCATTGGCTTGCGTGCTAGCTGTGTCCGCGCCTGCTGTATCATCAAGCAGCAAGTCCGAGTTAAGGAATGCGGAGTCATCAAGGAAAAGCAGCGTGTCATCAATAGCTTGTTCAGAAAGCGTGTCGGCTGGTTTGTTCTTGGCTGAAAGGTCATACAGTGATGAAAGCTCCTGTGTGCGCATGTCCGAGTCACTAAGTGCAGTGTCACTCAGTGCCGATTCGTCTAAGAGCAGCTCACTTGCAAGCAAATCGTCTTGAAGCAAAAGTGAGTCTTCAGCACCAGTATCAGGGGAGGGAGTGACTGATTGCTCGGGTTCAGGTGCAGTGGGCACTTGAGCCGATAGCTCATCGAGCAGTGCAAGGTCATTCTCCTGTGTGGCTAAGTTGCCACAGTCAGACAAGAGAAGATTATCTGGCTGCGGTTCATCAGGAAAGTGCAGAGCAGAGTCATAAGTCAGTGCATTCTCCAATGCAGGGGTATCGGCAACTGGAGTAGACTGACTGGTAGGAGACACAGCAGGTGCGTGCAGGTCGACTTCTGATGAGCTTAGAGTAGGTGAATCAGCAAGGACATCTAAATCTTTGAAAAGCTCATCGGTAAGTTCGGGCAAAGGCTCAATGAGTGACTCGGAAGGTGGTAAAAGCAACTCATCTTGAAATTCAGTAGGCGGAGTCGTAGTGGCCGCATGGACAAAAAGCTCCGTGTCAGGAGAAGTGGTCTGATTAGGCAAGGTTGAGCTTGCTGGTGCATCAACATCAAGCGCTTCATCAGGCAAAATGAAATCAGTAGGTAAAAAGTCAATTTCTTCTGAGAGCTCTTGCTCTGCGTGCAAGCGTTCAAACTCTGAGAAGAGCAGTCCGATGGCTTCATTGACTTTGGTCATCAAACTTGCCTTAAACGCTTCGGGCTTCGGCTGTGATTGATTGGCGGAAAGAATGTAGTTGCCAATGTCGCGAATCGGCGAAAGTGAGGAAGTCTGCAAGGCGCCAAGAAAGTCATCGGAGGCAAGAATGGTCTCAAAGAAATTGGCTGCAAACTCTCCCGCATCCGTGCGCGGAAGGGTTAAGCGGACTTGGCGCAGGGTGTCTAATGCAAGTGCCAGATAGTCAGGCATATCTGCTGCAGCAGAGCTATCCATCTGGAAAGTGAGCTCGTTAGAGTCAGCTAATGATGCTAAAGCGTCGCTGAGACTGCCTATTTCATCTGGAGAAGAAATAGCCGCATCCTCTGAGGCAGGGACTGCCGAAGGCAGCTCGAGCGCTGGTGCATCAGGTATTGAAAGTTCGGAGCGGGCAGATTCAATCAGTGATGAGGTTGATATCGTAGTGGTGCTATCTGCTGTCTCCGAAATCTCTGCTGAAGGTGACGAAGTTGCTGTATCAGGTAAAGCAATGGCGGACTCAATATCCTGTGCAAGTTCCTCGAGAGCCGCAGGCGGCAAAGTAGGCAGCGGCTCTTCCTCCGGCAACGGTGGGGGCTTCAAAGTTGAAAGTAGCTCGTCCAGCTCTGCATCAAGTTGCTGGGCAGACGGCGCATCAGTTTGAGCAGAAAGTGCAGTTGAAAGCGATGAGACAATCTCGTCCGACAGTGCTTGCAGCTTGGCAAGCGGAGTGCGTTGAAGCCAAGACTCACCAATGAAGTTTGCAAATTCTTTTAGCCACTCGTGCTCAGTTTGGCTAAGCGCTGCCAGAATATCTGGTGAGCTGAGAAGTTCGCTAAGATGTCTGTGGCCAACAGAGTCAGGCGAGGTTTGCGCCTTGACACGTGTGAGCACCTCTGTAACATATTGAATGTATTGCGCTTCGGTCGGTTCAGCTGACTCAGCAGGCAAGGTATCAGGCAAAACTGGTTCAAGATCTTGCACAATATGCGTGATGTCAGAGACCTTTGGTAGCTCAGCAGATTCTGGCTCAGCAAGAGGAGGCGGTGCAGCTTTGTCCAAGAGCGAGAGCACCTCATCAGGCTCTACAGGAGCACTTTCGGCATAATCGGTAAGCTGTGCTACTGTAGCAGGGTTGTTCATTGCTGTGTTGAACAAGCCAAGCAAGTAAGTGGCAACTTCACTTGCAATCTCACGAGAAAGTTTAGATTCAGAGGCAGATTTCTGACTCTCGAGAAAATCCTTGAAATCTGAGATGCCAGAGATAAATGAAAGTGTAGAAAGGTCAGCGAAAATGTCGGGCGAATTAGAGAGCTTTGTGAAAGTGCGTAAAACAAGGTGTGAAATGCTTTCACGCTGTGCAAGCTGGTCAAGATGTTCTGCTATAAAGCGAACAAACTGGCGAATTGCAGGTGGCGTTGTCTCTGCGGTAGAGGTGCGAGTAACTACTAGTGGTGCGGTGCGGTGAGTGCGAGATGCTTTTTTCCCATTTGCAAAGGTAGCCGCTGGCAGGGAAAAACTGTAGCTGAAAAGCGAAGTAAAAGAAATGCCGAAGTCAGGGTTGCAAGTATCCTTCACGAAATAAGGGCGTGCACGCTTGGGCACAGCAGAAAATGCAGGGAGCGACACTGTCACCTTCTCCGTAGTCTCAGGAGAAGCGGGTAGCGACGAAAATGCGGCGTCTTCATATTGCAGACGCTCGAACTGCTCTATGTAATCACTGAGAGCCTTTGCAACATCTTTCCGAGCCTCAATTGCTTTTAGTGAGTCGCTGAGAAATTGTGCCGTTGGCTCCAAGCTCTGCGTGAGAACATCATGCGCCTTGAGATGACCGCTCATAAGGTCGTCCCGAAGCGACTGGCGCGTGCTTTGAAGAAAGTCAGCAAAATCTCGCAGAAGGTCAATTCCAGTGGCACTGAGGTCAGTAATTGGCTGGGATGATTTAGCAAGCGCTTGGAAAAATTGCACCACGAGCTTGCTGGAACGTGAACGTTGGGTACGCCGCAGCTGCTTGATATGTGCAGCAAGGTCGGAAAGAAAGAGCCTAATGACTTCGTCAATGTAGGCTGCAATAGATTCAGCAGAAGAATGCTCAGAGGGACGATTGGGCCTAGCGAAGCCTATTCCTTGCGTCAGAGTCTTTGCTTGTGCCATATTCCTTCCCGTGATTTTGCTTCTCTACAGTTGCCGTTTCTAACGAATGACCAAGTGTCAGCACGAGTAAGTCCTCAAGGAAGTGGACGTCTGTTAGCACTGCCAGAGTTTGTGTTCGAGAAATTATCTTCTAAGAAAAGGTCATCTTCAGTTTGAAGCGCTGGCAGCGTAACGTCATCAAGCTTAGAGGCTTGTGGTGATGGCGTTGAAGTGGGCGGCTGAGTTGCGCTGAGCGCTTCGCCAATTTTTTCTTTCGTGCCTGACGAAGCTGGAATGCGGAAGCGAGACACAGAGCGAGCAAGTTGCTGCGTAATGGCGTTCAGACGCATAGCCAGCTGAGCCGACTGCTTCGAACCCAGAAGCGATTGCTTAGCGATTTGTGACACTTCATTCATGGCGCTCACAACGCCGCTGGAAGCGATATCCTGCTGCTTAGCGGCTAATGAAATTTCTTGAATCAGCTCCGTAGACTGCTGAACCACGCTGCGAATTTCTTCCAATGCGCGAGAAGCTTGGTCAGCAAGTTTGGTGCCGCGTTCTACCTCAAGCGTACCGCGTTCCATGGCGGACACAGCGTCTTGCGTTTCTGACTGAATCGTCTGCACAAGCTGTGAGATGTCGTTAGTGGCTTTCGAGGAGCGTTCTGCCAGCTCACGCACCTGTTCAGCCACGACGGCAAAGCCACGACCAGCTTCACCTGCGCGGGCGGCTTCAATCGTAGCGTTGAGCGCCAGAAGGTTCGTCTGGTTTGCAATGTCCTCAATCGTTTGCACGATTTTGGAGATTTCAAGCGACGATTCACCAAGTGATTTGATTTTCTGGGCAGAGTCTTGCACAGTTGCGCGAATTCGTCTCATCCCTTCAATCGTCTCAAGCACCGTGTTACCACCGGTTTGTGCAACCTGTGCAGCGCGCTGAGCTGCTTCCGCTGCCGAGTCAGCGTTCATCGCAACTTGGCGAATAGAGGCAGCCATTTCTTCTACGGCTGCAGAAGCATTAGCAACTTGCACCGACTGTTCTTCTGCACCACGCGCCATTTGTTCCGTAGCAGCCAAAATTTCAGAGGCAGCACCACCAACTTGAAGCGCCGCAGTTTGCACTTCTTCAATGAGCTTACCTAAGTCATCAACCATGAGGTTGAAGGAATCCGCCAGCGCACCCAGCGCACCTTCGGTAACTACTGCGCGCTGTGTAAAGTCGCCTTCTGCAGAGTTCGACACGACAATCAGAAGGTCTGTGAGCTGCTTCTGCATCGCATCGCGCTCCGTCTCCGTTTCAATCAGTGCTGAAAGGCGACGAATCATTTCGTTGAATTGATTGGCAATTTCTTCAAACTCATCGCCTGTAGCAAGGCTGGAGCGCGCATTGAAATCGCCTGCTAGCACGCTACTCATTAGCGACTTAATTTCGCTCAGTGATGAGAGAATTTGGTCGCTCTGACGCTGCGCAATGAAGAATGCCAAAACCATACCGCCAGCCAGCATCGCCAAAAGAAGTCCAATCACCGTAAAGAGAAGCGTGTTAGCAGAGCTTTTCTGCGCCTTCATTTGGGAAAGAAACGGTGAATAGTCCAGCGAGACAACAGAAGCACCGATTGTTTCACCTGCACTGTTTTTGAGTGCATTATACTGCGCTACGGCTTGGGCTATTACATTCGTGGTTGCGCCTTTTACAAAAGCAGTTTTCTCGTTCTTGACGCGCTCCCACGCAAAGTCAGGAATCTTGTAGCCAAATGCAGGAATGTCGCTGGAGACTTGTTCAGAAGTTGAGACGCGAATGCTGTCAATCGTAAATGAAATCGCAAAGGCGTCTTTCGGCGTAAAGGCATGGTAGTCGCTTAGCAAAACCTCTTCATTTTTGTTGAGCAATTTGCCAGCAAATACCACTGCCACAGGTTCGCCTGATTGAGAGAGAATCGGGGTGACCACGCTAAGCATTAAGCCGCGCTCTTCTTTACCTGCAACATCAAGACCATAGCCCGTTCCATCAACGCGAGCTTGGTCAGCCAGCGTATTCTTGCCCGCAATCGTGATGTTTGGAACGACGTTGAGCGGAGTAACCGCTTCGGTTTTCAGCACCTCGACAGGGTAAAGCTCAAGTGAAGCGGTAGCTTGCCCTTGCAAAGCCTGCTTGAAGAGGCGACCGAGAGCCGCTGCAGGGCGCGCAGCCGTCGGATAGTCTTGTGAGTAGACATCATCACCGAATTTGTTAGGGTCAGTAGCACGGACAATTACACGGCCGTCGGTACCAACTATCGTGAGCATACTGAGCCTGAGGCGCTTCATCGCATCGACGCTTAGGAGGTGAAGTTTTGAGCGAGCATCATTTGGCGCATAGCTCAGTTGCGCAAGTGCATCACGGTATGCAGAGCGAGAAACCTCGTCTTTCAAGCTGCTTTCAGCCCGCTGCAGACTCTGCGTAAGCAAAGCCTCCAAGATGCGTTCCTGCTCGAGAATGCGAGACTCAACAACTCGATCAACTTCTGACACATACCGCTTATACTGCCCGTCTTGAATCGAATAGACAACAACTACAATGCCGATGCTCACCAAGAGGATAGGAACAGCGACAGAGATTAGGAAGTCACGAACAAGCTTTCCTCTAAGGCTGCTGCTGGAGAATGCATTGCTGATAGAGAGAGTTGCCATATTTGGAGTCAGTAGTTTTCACAGTTGTCAATTGCCACAAAAACACTTGCACATAAAATCACCTTTGCAAGAGACAAAGTTCACTTGCAAAGATGTTCAGATAGCAAATGTAAGATGCTAAACCTGCCGTAGCGGTAAAGTAACAAACACACGTTGATTTACAAAACAAGTGGCAAGACGGGCGGCATGCGGGCATCGTGAATGCCTTTTACGGCGCAAGCACCACAATTTTGGCAGATGTGTATAAGGTTGTATCTTTATTGCCTTTCTTTCTTACACAGGTCGGAGAGGTGCGAGAGTGGTTGAATCGGTCGGTCTCGAAAACCGATATAGCCGTCAGGCTATCGTGGGTTCGAATCCCACCCTCTCCGCACTGACCACGGCTGGGCAGCGTTTGTACCCAAAAAAAAACAAATAAGGCTATATGCCTGACTCAGAGGCACATAGCCTTCCACACGGCAATAGAGCGGAGACAGATTCTTTGGCTCGGGCACCGCTACTTCATACTACTACCTTTCTCGCCAGATGACTCTGGCCCTTTGGACGACAAGGGCGTCAGTTGCCTGACGTTTTGCGCTTGCAGTCCTTTTGCGGTGGTAATTAGTTCAAACTCAACTGGCGCGCCCGTATCGAGCATCTTATACTTCCGGTCTGAACTAATTGCCGAGTAGTGCACAAAGATATCTTCACCGCCGTTGGGGTTCAAGATGAACCCATAACCTTTCTTGCCGTCAAACCACTTAACATTGCTACGATGTGCCATTGTTTGGTACCCCTCTGTTTACAGCTTTTACTACGTTGATGGATTCTGCTCCGCTACATACTACCAGCTCTACTTCCTCCCACAGCAATGTATACGGCTGCTGTAGCTCAAGCAATTGAATGTCCAGAAATTCAGCGACTTGCCAGAGTCGATAGGGTCGTTTTGGGCGGTATCTTGCTACACTGGGCGTATCTACTGACACTTTGTCGCTACACTTGCCAAATTGAACTGAAAAATTATCGGTCTGTGGCACTACTTTTGTCAGGGTGGAAAGAGACGGTAGCCCGATAGTGCAACCAGCAAACGTTCAAGTAGCCAACTGCCCCTTAACTGGCGAAACTTTGGACTTGGCACAGCGTTTGTGCATGTGAAAGTCTTGGCAAACCTAAGTGTGGCACTGTGCGGCGCAAGGAGTGTAGGCGCACCGCCTGCTGCTAGGGTTGCCACATCAATCTTTGTAGGAGAGGAAAGTATGGAACAGAACTTTTCAAGTGGGGTTCAATCGGCATTGCGTTTCAGCCGCGAAGAAGCCTTGCGGCTCGGTCACGACTATATTGGCACAGAGCACCTCTTACTGGGGCTACTGCGTGACCGAGACAATGTGGCGGTTAAGTCTTTGGAAAATCTGGGCGTCGATATTGATGCGCTGAAAAAATCAATTGAAGACGTGGTCGGTCGCTCATCAGGTGTGCCATTTTTTGGCAACCTTCCGCTTACAAAATCAGCGGAGGCTGCTTTGCGCCGCATGCCGCTGGAAGCCCAAGCAATGAAGGCGTCGTTCATCGGCACCGAACACCTTTTGCTGTCGCTTTTGCGCGATGAACAATCAATCGTAACGCAAACGCTGTCCCAGTTCGGAGTTACTTATGCCGATGTGCAGCGTGAGGTGCTCGAGCACTTAGAGTCATCGACGTCGTACTCTGGTTCGGAATCTGCAAAAGGCGTGCGCAGCGAAGAGCCAGAGCTGGTTAGTGCCGGCGAAGTGCCCGCCTCCGAACCGCCTAAACCGCGCATTAGCCAGCAGCCTAAAGGACGCACAAAGACGCCCGCACTGGACACCTTCGGACGCGACCTAACAAAACTGGCTTTGGAAGACAAACTTGACCCAGTGATCGGTCGTGATAAGGAAATTGAGCGTGTGGTTCAAATTCTGTCTCGCCGCAAGAAAAACAATCCTGTGCTCATCGGTGAGCCAGGCGTAGGCAAGACGGCTATTGCTGAAGGCTTAGCCTTACGCATTGTGAAAAGACAAGTGCCAGCTGTACTCTTTGGCAAGCGCGTGGTTGCGCTTGATATGGCAGCAGTCGTAGCAGGCACAAAGTATCGTGGGCAGTTCGAGGAGCGTATGCAAGCTCTGGTGCAAGAGCTGGCTAAATCACCCGATGTGATTCTCTTCATCGATGAGTTGCACACGATTGTTGGCGCAGGCGGTGGGCAAGGATCGCTTGATGCATCAAACATCTTCAAGCCTGCTTTGGCAAGAGGTGAGTTGCAATGCATCGGTGCAACGACTTTAGATGAGTATCGCGAATACATCGAAAAAGACGGTGCCTTAGAACGGCGATTCCAAAAGGTGCTGGTAGAGCCGCCAACAGCTGAAGAAACGCTGCAGATTTTGGAGCAAATTAAATCGCGATACGAGGCACACCATAATGTGCGCTACACCAAGGCAGCACTTGAGGCAATTGTGAAACTCTCAGACCGATACATTCAAGACCGCTATTTCCCAGACAAAGCTATTGATGTGCTGGATGAGGTTGGCAGTCGCGTGCACCTGTCGAACATCGTGGTGCCGCCTGAAATTATGCAGTTAGAAGCACGGCTCGAGGCGCTGCAGAAAGAAAAGAATGAAATGGTGCGCCAGCAACGCTTCGAAGAAGCGGCAAAGTTACGCGATGAGTACAGACGCGTGCAAGAAGAGCTGAAAGCGCGTGAGAAAGCATGGGCGGAGTCAAATGAAGTCTACGAAGTAACCGAAGATGCAGTAGCCGCCGTCGTAGCCAGTATGACGGGCATACCAGTCGAGAAAGTAAGCATAAACGAATCGCAGAAACTGCTCAAAATGGCTGATGCGCTAAAGGCGCAAGTAATTGGTCAAGACGAAGCAGTCGAGAAGCTCACGCGTGCTATTCAGCGCAGCCGTGCGGGGCTGAAAGATCCAAACCGTCCAATTGGCTCGTTTATCTTCTTAGGACCGACGGGTGTCGGGAAAACCGAGCTTGCTAAAGCTCTTGCACGCTATCTTTTTGGCAGCGAAGAAGCGCTCATTCGCATTGATATGTCGGAGTACATGGAGCGCTTCAACGTAAGCCGACTGGTCGGTGCACCGCCCGGCTATGTGGGGTATGAGCAAGGCGGTGAGCTGACAGAAAAAGTCCGCCGCAAGCCCTACTCGGTCATTTTGCTCGATGAAATTGAGAAAGCGCATCCAGAGGTCTTCAATATGCTGTTGCAACTTCTGGACGACGGTATTCTAACCGACTCGCAAGGTCGGCGCGTCGATTTCAAGAACACGGTCATAATTATGACCTCCAACATCGCTGCACGCGATATTGAAGCGCGCGCCAAAGGCACCATTGGCTTTGCTGTCGAGCGAGAAGAAGACAAATTCCGCTCCGTGAAATCCACTGTGGAAGAAGCGTTGCGTCGATTCTTCTCGCCAGAGTTCCTCAACCGAATTGACGATGTCGTGGTCTTCAAACCGCTCGAAAGAGCGCACATTGCAAAGATTATTGACCTGCTGCTTGAAAAGGTCTATGCTCGCTTCAAAGCGTTAGGTATGTCGGTACAGATGACAGAGGCAGCAAAAACCTTCCTGATTGAAAAGGGCTACGACAGCAAGTTTGGTGCAAGACCGCTGCGACGTGCGTTACAAAAGTATGTAGAAGATCCCCTCGCTGAAGAACTTTTGCGCTCACGCTTCAAGGCGGGAAGCACAATTGAGATTGACCTCGATGAAAGCAAGGACAAGCTCTGCTTCAGAGAAATCGCAGCCGCTGAATCGGTGCTGAGCAGTGTGGGCACACTAAGTGGCTCATCGACGCAAACGGTGTAAAAAAGCGCAAGAAAGGGCGGAGAGCAAGTCCGCCCTTTTGTTTTTTTACTGGCAAGCTATAAGGCCGTAGTTGCCTGCACTGGCTTTTCGTGGTATAGGTTGTGCCTATACATCGTGCTGTTTCGGCAAATGCGCAACAAATTGTTGACCGCAATTTCTAAGAGTGCAAATGGAAAAGCCAGCAAGACTTCGTCATCTTTGATGTTCATGCCTGTGTTGCCACCCAAATCACCTAATGTAAAAGTAGGTTTGCCCGTATGCATCACATAGCTGGAGACCATCTCGCAGGTTGAAGTGCCAGCAATACCGTGCACAATTTCGCCACTGTCAAAGCCGTAAGCGCGCAAGATGTGCTGTCCCTGATACGGTTTGCAGATAATATAGACAAGGTCAGGGCGAAGTGCCTCTAGATCCATTCGCTCCAATGGCGAGATAATTTGTGCCACAAACTCACCGTCCTGAAACGGCAAAGTAGATGCCATTGCACGCTTTAAACCTTCCAGCGTGCCGTAGACTAAATTTTCTCCAATCATAAACTTTGCCGCTTGCTCCACAGGCATCGTGGAACCAAACCCAGCAGCAATCGTGCCACCGCCACAGATGTGGTCGGACTTCACCGTGTAAAATGGGCCGGCACCTGCAAAAGCATCACCCCACATTGCGCAAAGCATAGACTTTGCAACGCCTTCGGCGTCAGCACCGAACTTTTTGACGCCCGCTGGAATTTCGCTAAGCGACTTGATGAACTTGATGCCAATTGGCTTGCGCTCTAAACCTTCAATTGAGACAAGCGCATCGGAGAGTTCTTTTGGTGTTTTCATTGCTGACTGCATTTAATGTTTGACGAAAGTATGCGTGCAAATGCAACTGTGGCAAAAATCGCACGTGCAGTGAAACAAAAAAAGCGGCTGAAGGTCTTTCAGCCGCCAGTGTCCTTTTTCAATGGTGTATACGCCGTCTGGAAAAAATGACCGATGCACAGCGGAGGGGAAAGTCGGCACTTTTCCGTCAGGCGTTACTCCTAAATTTCACTACTGAAAGTTATGCATTTTGCGAACAAGAGGAAGATGCAGATTGCACTTTCGGGGAAAATTTTAGCTGTGTGTAAGTCTTTCTTTTGTGAGGACTTACTCAAAAAATCGACTAATTCGTTCTTTGCTTTGCCGAATGGCGTGGGCGACGGGTAAATACTCTCTACGGCAGAGCCACAGTGAGAGCTGAAAAAAATTAGGAAAAGCTAAATGCACTCCGTAGAAATTGCTATCTTTGCATCGCTTATGCCTAAAAAGTTCAAGCTCAGTGTGCAAGTCAGGAGAAGGATTAAAGCTGTTAGCTTAGAGGAGTGGGAGTGGTTTTGCGTAGCTGGAGCGTAAGCAAACAGTCAAGTCGAAGGTATTTGAGCCTCATAAACAAACTTGGTATGTCCAAAGACAAAAACTTGCCCCCATCGTCAGGCAGTAAAGAAAAAGCGCCAAAGGGCAGTATGCGTTGGCTTTGGGGTGCTTTGGGCTTGGCAGGTGCAGCGGTTTTAGGTATCGTGGTCTCGCGCAAGATGAATCAAGCAACCGATAAGCCAAAGCCAGCAAGAAACGAGTGGCAACTCATTTCGCGTATTGATGCGGCGCTCTCTGAGGCAGGTATCTACGGCGTAGAGGTCTATCTCAGGCAGCAGAAGGTTGTGTTGATTGCAGCGCCGCAGTATCGAGCGCAGCTTGAGCGGGCAGTTGAGGTTGTCCAAAATCTGGAAGGGGCTACACTCATTGATGCGCTTATTCGTGAAGAATCGGCCATTGCGCCTGAAAAAGGAAAATGAAGGTTGCGCTGCTTTACAATCAAAAGCCTGAAATAGACTCTGGCATCAGTCGTTATGCCTCAGATGAGTATGCTGAATGGGATAATCCTGAAACCATTCAAGCAGTAGCCGGCGCACTGCGTCGCCATCCAGCTGTCTCGGAACTCATAATGATTGATTGCCACCCTAAGCGGATTCGTGCAATTGTTGAGACCTTAGAGCAAACAAAGCCAGACATTTGCTTTAATATCGCGGAAGGCATCGGCTTGCCAAGCCGAGAAGCGCAGATTCCTGCTCTGCTGGATTTGATGGGGATTCCATACACAGGTTCAGATCCAGCCACGCTCTGCATTACACTGGACAAAGCACGCACCAAAGAAGTGCTGGCATACTACGGCATACCTACGCCTCATTTCCAGGTCGTAGCATCGCATCAAGAAGCAGAGCAATGTGTGCAACACACGCATACTTACCCGCTTATTGTCAAGCCCTTGCATGAAGGTTCAAGCAAAGGGATTTTTGAACGCTCAGTTGTGTATTCTGCCAAGGAATTACAAGCACAGTTACAGGAAGTGTTAATGAGGTATCATCAGCCTGCGTTGGTGGAGCAGTTTCTACCGGGAAGGGAATTTACAGTGGGCCTGTTAGGCAATGCTAATGCTGTGGAAGTGTTACCAATCGTGGAATTGTCGTTTGAGCAGTTGCCGAAAGAATCGCGCCGAATTTATTCCTACGAAGCAAAATGGCTTTGGGACGATCCAAGTCGCCCAGTCGAGGTCTTCTTGTGTCCTGCGCCGATTGAGACGGACTTAGGAGAAGAAATTGCAAGGCTTTGTCGGCAAGCCTTTCAAGTATTGCGCTGCCGAGACTGGGCACGCATTGATGTGCGCTTGGATAGCAACCACCAGCCGCACATTCTTGAAGTCAATCCACTGCCGGGCATTTTACCGAACCCTGACGAACACTCCTGCTTACCGATGGCAGCCCGACAAGCGGGTCTGTCTTACGATGCACTAATCCAGCGCGTCCTTGATGAGGCGCTCAAACGCTATGCGCTGGCGCACAGCACACGTTGATGGTAAACTCTAAATTTTGTTGTAAATTCCAACCGAACTGAAAAAGTGGCGCAAAAAGCGCTGGACGTTCAGCAAGGCAAACATTTTCACATTATGACAGCGCGAGAAGTAGCCGTAAAAGTCCTCAAAGATGTTGAGGTGGGCAAAGCCAAGTCCGATACTGCCATCAATCATTACTTCAAGCAAGCCTCTTTGGAGCGTGTCGACAAAGCCTTCACGATGGAAATGGTCTATGGCACGCTACGCGAGCGAGCAAAAATTGACCATATCATTGAGCAATTTTACCACCACGACTACAAGAAGATGGACGTCGATATTCGCAACATTCTGCGCATTGGCGTCTATCAGCTTTACTACCTCACCAAAGTGCCAAAGTGGGCAGCAGTCAATGAGTCTGTAGAGCTGGCAAAGAAGCTGAAAAATCAATTTTTGGGCAATCTGGTTAATGGCGTGCTACGCAACATCGCTAATAACCTTGACACTATTAACTTCAAGGTAAAAGGAGGTACCTTTGCAGACCAGATTGCGCTGCAATACTCACACCCGAAGTGGCTCTTAGAACGGTGGCTGACTCGCTTTAGCTTGCAAGAGGCGCAAGAACTAATGACGGCTAACAACACGCCACCTTCTATTACCTTTAGAGTCAATCCCTTGAAGACAACACTAGCGGAAGTTGAGCAAGCCTTGTCTGAAAAGCGCATTACATACACGAAGGGTATTGTGGAGGGCTTTTTGACACCCGAAAAGTTCTTTGATATGGAGGAGCTGCTGAAGATAGGCTGGGTGTCAGTACAAAGCGAGTCGCAGGGAATTGCATGTATGTTGCTTGGTGCGCAGCCCGGAGAGCGAATTTTAGATATGTGTGCAGCGCCAGGCGGTAAGTCCACGTTTCTTGCCGAGCAGATGCAAAACAAGGGTAAAATTCTGGCGCTAGACCTTTACGGCAACAAACTGCAAGATATTGTCAATTTGGCAAATACGCTAGGCGTAAGCATTATTGAGGCTGTAAAGAGTGACGCACGCACATTCCAGACAGAAGAAAAATTCGACCGTGTCTTGCTCGATGTGCCTTGTTCGGGCACAGGGGTGCTGTCACGGCGAGCAGAGCTGCGCTGGAGACTGTCTCCAAACGACATTGCTACCCTAGCCAAGACGCAGCGCGAACTGCTGGATAATGCAACGCGCTGTGTCAAAGACGATGGGGTGATTGTCTATTCCACTTGCTCTATTGAACCTGAAGAGAACCAGCAATTAGTCGACGCATTCCTCTATGACCGACCTGACTGGAAGATTCAAGATGCGCGAGAAGTGCTGCCTAAGTCGTTGCATCATCTTGTAAATGAACAAGGTGCAGTTGAAATCATTCCGCATCGCCACCGTCTCGATGGAGCATTTGCCGTGCGCTTCGTGCGTCGGCAATGAGAGGTAGAGAGAGTGTGTCGAGCAAAGTGTCTGTAAGCAATAAGTGTTGCGCAAGCAATGCTTGCTAGTCGTATATTTAAGAAAAACTAGTGCGACTGCTTTTGGTGCAGTCGCATTTGTTTTGAAATCAAGAAGCAAACTTCATAAAACCAGAAACGAAACAGACCTTGCTGCAAAAACGCATCGCGCCAGTCGCCCCTCTCCTTATGCTGCTCAGTCTGTTTTGGCCCTGTAAGCTGGAGGCAGGGGGTGAAACCTTTCCTGCGGGACACTGGGCATATGACATCATTGACCAACTCATTGTGCGCGGCTATCTCACGCGGTTGTATGATGTAGCACGCCCGTATGAGCGGCTCGATGTAGCAAGGGCAATTTTGGAGACGGACAAGTTTGCGATTGAAGACCGTGTAACACTGTGGCTGTTCCAAAAGCTGGAACAGGAGTTGGAAGATGAACTGGGCTGGCTACGTGATGAAGCTTTTCCAAGAGCAGCTGTGCGCCTTGCTTTGCGCCCAGAGTTAATCACAGAGCGACGAGAAGGCCCGCGCCCTGATTTGCAATTACCACCTGAAAATCAAGGAGGAATTGAGTTGCGACCCCGATTTCGCGGGCGCGGGCGTCTGGCGCTTTACTTCGATCGCGACTTTGTGCTGTATAACTCTACGGTAGTGCAACAGGTTGGTGTCTTCGACCTTGTGCCCACACGTCCGTTTGCGGGTGCAACGTCTTACAACGAGCAAGCCTACTTTGCCTACCACGGCGAATTTTTCCGTGCCAAGCTGGGACGCGATTATGTCAACTGGGGCTATGGACGCTACAGCCTGAGCCTTGCCAACACAGCTGGACCGCTTGACCAGCTGATGCTGCAGCTCAATACAAAAACCCTGCGCTTTACGTATCTGGTAGCAATGCTGGAAAAGGTTGAGTATCGCGAGGAGGGCACACCCTTAGGAGCGATTCAAAGCTGGGTAGAGCGCTACCTAACCGCGTTTCGTGTGGATTTGAATCTCTTCGCAAGCAAAGTGCGCTTAGGCGTTTGGCAAGGCAACCTTTACGGCGGGCGTGGACGTCCGTTAGACTTGCGATACCTAAGCCCTTTTGCGATTTATTACTCGTATCAATACAACAACCGTGAGGAAATCAATCCAATCGGTGGATTCGACCTGAGTATTTTCCCATTTAATGGCATCAACATTTATGGCAGTTTCGTGATAGATGACTGGCAGTTCAATGTCGTCGACCAAACAGCCCTTGAGCCGAACTTGTGGGCTGGGCAACTTGGGATTCGCGCAGCGAATGTGCTCTATCCACTGGGAATTTACGGCACGGACGTCTTTCTTGAGATTGCACGTGCCATCAACCGCACCTATCACCAGCGGCAGTTTAATCGTTACCAACGCTGGATGTATGACACGAATCCGCTGGCGCATCCCTTAGGCACAGATTTTGAGTCATTAGAGGTTGGGGTGTCACATTGGTTCTTCAAACAATTTCGTGTATCTGCCAGTCTTTTGATGATTGGCAAAGGTGAGGGAAGTTTGTATGGACCGTTTACAGAGCCGTGGTTAGATACAACACGCTACAATTTGAGAACAGGCTACAGCGAGCCAGCTCCATTTGGGATTGTAGAACGGCGCACTGCACTCACAGTAGGCTTTTTCTACCAGCCTTCAAACGCTTTCAATGCAGAGCTAAATCTTACACCAGTGTGGCGATACAACGCTAACAACATTGAAGGGGCGCGACTGAATGACTTTCAGATTTTTCTGCGCGTGCTGTTTGAAATTCAACCTGTCCTAAGTTTGTTCTGATGTGGCGTAGAGTGGTACTATGGGCAGTAGCGTGGGCAAGCTTGACAAATGGCGGGTGGGCACAACTATCAGGAGAATCACCAAAGCTAACCAGCCAAGTATTTGCTGAACTCTACGCCGAGCACTTAGCATTAGAACTGCAGCAGCAACCGCTACCTAAAAACTTGCTCTTTAAGCCAGCACCACTGTCTACCTTTCAAGGCTTCTTAGATGCCGCACTGCAAACCAAGCTCCTTGCACTGGGTTTTTCACTCTATGAGCGGGATAGCTTGGAGCAAGCTATGGAGTTTGCGACACTCGAGTGCTACGCAACACAAGCTGAGTTTTTCTACGAGTGGCTAACTGACAACAAAGCCAAGCGCTGCTTCGAACTGATGGCAGTCTGCAAAGTCCTAAGTAGGGACAGACAGACGCTTTTGGTGAAAAATCTAACTCTTGCGAGGCAAGATACAGTTCAAGCAACTCATCTGCAGCGCCTCGAGGATAAGCGCTTCCCAGAAACCGTCAAAACGCCAGTGCCGTCGCTATGGGAGAGTGCAGCAACACCAATGTTGGTCGTGTCCGCAATTGGAATTATTGTATTTTTATTTTTTAGTGTTCGAAGCCGTTAGTTCGACTCAAATGCTTGGAAACGAATGCGCATTGCTCATTTCTTCTGCATACTGCTTGGCACAGCCATAGTAAGCGACATAGTAGGGTGTGGCTCAGCGCAGACCTATTACGATGAGTCGCTTAGGGGACGGTTTGAGTATGCAAAGTCGCTCTTCGAGCAAAAAGACTACTACGCTGCACAACTGGAGTTCAACAAGCTCACTTATCTTAGCCGCGCAACGGAGTATGAAGATGACGTACAGTTTTACTTAGCGCAAAGTTACTTTTTCTACGAGCAGTATTTGCTAGCTGCAGATGCATATCAGACGCTGCTGCGCAATACGCCGTCGTCGCCCTACAGCCGCATTGCGTTTTTTCAGATTGCAATGTGCTACTACAAGCTTGCTCCGATTCACAGCTTAGACCAAGAGTATAGCAAGCGAGCGATTGCACAGTTTCAAAGTTACATTGACACCTATCCAGCACCCGATTCTGAAAAAGTAACAAAGGAAATCCGAGACTTGCGACTTTTGGCAGCCGAAGTGGAGGACTCTGCACGTCGTGCAACCTACGAAGCTTTAATTGCGCGCCTTGTGGCACAGCTGGGGCAGCTCGACACGCTTCGACTGGCAGAGGAAAAAATTATGGAATGTCGCAACAAGTTAGCCCTCAAAGCCTTAGAGAGTGCAAGGCAGTATATCCAGCTACGTGCCTTTCGTGC
This sequence comes from Chloroherpetonaceae bacterium, assembly GCA_025056565.1. Taxonomy (NCBI): domain Bacteria; kingdom Pseudomonadati; phylum Chlorobiota; class Chlorobiia; order Chlorobiales; family Chloroherpetonaceae; species Chloroherpetonaceae bacterium. The sequence continues at coordinate 25,090 of JANWWA010000005.1, forward strand.
TGCGACAATTTATTTTGATGAAATTCTGACAAACTACCCTGATAGCCCCTACTACGAGGAAGCGTTACTAGGGAAAATCGAGACGCTGGTTGTGCGGGAAAAGTGGAGCGAAGCCGAAAGTGAAATTGAAAAGTATGAAGAAAAATTCCCTGAGAAGAAGTACAAAGTGGAAGGCTTCAAGGCTGTAGTGAAAGAGCAGCTCTTACAAAGCACACAAACGACTGCGAAATAGCTGTGCAAACACTTGTGCTATTTGGCGGCACATTTGACCCGCCACATTTAGGACACCTCGCACTGCTAACGCTCACCCGAGAACTGATTTGCCCCGATAAAGTGATTCTGAGCGTCTCACGCAATCCGCTTAAAGCAGGCACCACAGCGACCGACCAGCAGCGCTTTGAAATGGCACAGCAGCTCGCCGAGGAGCTGAACGCAACAGGTAATTGCTTCGAGGTGAGTGACTGGGAACTAAAACAAAACAGTCCATCATATACGATAGAGACACTGCAACACTGGCAAGCCCAGTATCCATCGGCACGCTGGCTACTAGCAGTTGGCGAAGACAATTACCGAATCTTCCACCGCTGGAAGTCGCCTGAAAAAATTTTGGAAATAGTGGAGTTACTTGTGTTTTCAAGGCAAGTGCAAAACATAAGCAGGGAGTCTATGCAGGCGTTTGCAAATGCGAAAGTGCATTTCATTCAGTTGGACCTCTCTATTTCATCGAGCGAATTGCGGCAGAGGCTCTCAGACCCTGTGCAACGCCAGCAAGCAATGCGCAAAGTGCCCTCCGTCATTGCACGCTACATTGAAGCAAACAAACTCTACAGCGCTTCGGCTAGCGTTACAGAGTAGAGGGCTACAGCCAGCCCACTTGCTTAGCCCATGCGATGGTCTCTGCTACGCCTTGCTCAAGAGAAGTGGTAGGCACATAGCCAAGCTGAGACTTAGCTTTTTCAATTGAGCAAGTCCAATAGCGTTGCGCTCCTTCAATCGCTTTCTCACGATTGATAATGGAGACTTTGCCTTGTGCAGCGCAGATTGTTTCGCTCAGTGCAGCAACGCCATAGACAAGCCAATCGGGTAGCGTAACCGTAAGAGTGAATGATTTACCCAGTGCAGCTTTGGCAGCCTCACCAACTTCGTCCCAAGTGTATGACTGCTCAGATGAAATGAAGTAAGTCTCGCCAGCGGACTTAGGGTGCTCCGCTGCCAGAAGGATTCCCTGAACAAGGTCGCGCACATGCACAATGTTAAGCCGCTTTTCGACACCGAAACCAAATTTTGGAACAAACCCAAGTTTGACAGCTTTGAAGAATTCAAGCATATCCCTGTCGCGCGGTCCATAGACGACTGATGGACGCACAATCGTAATAGGTAGGTCCGACATAAACCTTTTACAAACTAACTCGGCTTGAAGTTTGGTGCGCCCATACATTGTAAGCGGTCGGCATGGCGCGGTTTCGTCGACGGGGTGATTGGCAGAGGGAGAAGGACCAACAGCCGCTTGCGTCGAGATGTGCACAAACCGTTTAAGGCGAGCTGCAGCATGCTGAGTAGCCCTAAGCAGGTTCTCTGTTGCTTCAACATTTGCGCGGTAAAACTCCTGCTCCGAGCGCGCTTTGGTTAAAGCGGCAGAGTGAAACACGAACTCCACGCCCTCTATGGCACGCAGCAGCGTCTCAGGCTGAGCATAGTCGACAATCACATATTCCACCTCAAGGCCTTGCAGGTTGTTCCTTGAGCTGGAGGAACGTGTTAGCACGCGAACGCGATACCCGCGCTGCAAAAGCAATTCTACAAGCCAACTGCCAACGAAGCCAGTGGCACCTGTTACTAGTGCAAGAGGCGGCATAACTCCAATGTGCTTGTGCAGTGCAAGAAATTTGCAAAAGTGAGCTGTATCACAATTAGATAGGCATCCATAACCCAAATTTAACCCGAAAAAATTTTGCAAATGCGAAAAACTTACATACTTTTGGGCGTGATTTGTTGAAGCGCTTGCAAAGTGAAGAGCCTTTCGCATAGCCCAGAAGCCAAGCACATCACCCAAATTTACTTACACTACTGTGCTGTGTGTGAATCAGACAGGACGGGCACTTGGTATTCTTGCTTGCATCGCAGTATATTCTGCGAACATTTCCCGCCGAAGATTCACAATAGCGAGCATGTAAGCTATCGTAACAACTAAAACAAAGAGGTTACCTTGAACGCAGTAAGATACTTCCTTGCCTTGGTATGTTGTGCTGCTGCAGTGTGGGCTGAGAAAGCCTTTGCTCAAGTCGAAGGATTTTCTAATGCCCTGCCACCCAGTTCGCTGCTTATCAGCGACAGGGAGTTTCTAAATGACCTGCTAGCCAAAGACCGCTACTTGGCCTTAGCGTATGAGAATCTGGAAATTCTCTCAAAGGACTTCAGTCAGTCACCGCCAACCATTGAGCGGCTGAGAGCTATTCGTATTGAGGGATTTGGGCATCTAGAAGGTGAGCAAGGCGAATTTCACAATTTTCCAACCAAAGCGGAGTATGAGCGATTCTATCAATTTGCACGCTATCAGGCAGTGCGCAACGAGCTGAATGCTTACCGCAAGAGTTTGTTAGCGGCAGCGCCACGCTCAACACTCGAAAAAGCCCTGCGGCTTGATCTCAAGAGTGCTATGCTTCGCTACGAGAAAGGCGACTATATGACTGCTCGCCTCTACTTTGAAGATATCTACGAAACGTATAGCCCATATTTTAGAAACCTTGACGATGTGCTGTTTCTGCAGGCGGAGTCAAACTTTGCTATCAAAGCGTTTGTAGAAGCAAAAAAGCTCTATGAGCAGCTTTTAGTGGAGTACCCTGCGTCGCAGTATGCATTGAATGCGGTGCAGCGCATTCTGTTCGTGAGCTATGTCTATGATGACTACAAGCAATTCCAGCGCGATTTTCGCAAGTATAAACCCTACATTAAGCTCGAGCAAGAAGCAGACTTCAAGGTGTATCTTTTGGCAGGCACGATGGAGTATCGCAATCAGCAGTATGCTCGAGCAATAGAAGACTTTGCACAGATTCCAGACCGTTCAGAGTGGAAACCGATGGCAGACTTTGCGGCTGGGCTAGCGCACCTAGCGCTGGAAGAGACCAAGGAAGCCGAAAGAAAATTCCGAAGAATCATTGAGCACCCGTATCTGCCTTGGGACACGAAACTCTCTGGTATCAGGAATGCGGCTGCTATTCAGTTGGCTCATCTCCACTACAAGCGCGGATGCAGATTCTTAGATGAAGCACGCCGATTCTACACAGGCGATGAAAAGGAACGTGCAAAAGCCGATTCGACCCTGCAAGCAGAATTGCGCACGCAACCAGCTGAGCAGCAGCTAGCTGCTTACCAGCGTCAGCTAATAGAAATTCTGAAAAAGATTGAGATTCAAGACACTGCAGTTTTAGCCCTCGCAAGACGCTTAGAGAGTGAGCTTTCAGCAGTCTCCACTTCTGAGCAGGAGTTGCGTCAGTTCAATGAGGCACTGAAGGAGAATGTGCAGAACATTGAAGCGGCACAAGAAGGAATCGACCGCATTCGTCTAGAACTGGCAGCAGCACAAGAGGAAGGGCGTCTGGCAGCTGAGCAGATTGCAAGGATGAGAGAGAAACTGGCGAAAGCGCAGCAGGAAGTACTCTTCCAGCGCTTCAATGCCTATCGCAACTTTGCGCTGGCAGAGTTTGCGCTGGCAGAGCGATACTTCAATGAAGTCAGCCGTGGCAACCCTGACAGAGACCTCGCTGAGTTAGGAGTGCTTTGGGTAAAGTTTAAGTCAGGGCAGTATCGAGAGGCAAAAAGAGAGATTGAAAGCTACTTCAGAAAGTTCCGCACATCGGAGAATCTCTACCAAGCAATGTTCCTGGCTGGATACATCACGCAAGCCAAGTATCCAGAAGACCCGCGGTATGCACTAAAAGATTACAACTTCGTCTATAACGGCTGGACAGGGCTTCAGTATATTGAGAAGTTCTTGGCGAAGAAGGCTATTTTGCGTCAGCAAATGTTGGTTGCACAGACGGTCGGCTCTGCATCAGAGAATCCAAGCGAAGTCTCAGCAGCTACAGAGATTAGCAACGATATTGCAAAAGCTATAGAGTTGCTTAAATTTGACCGCCGCGCAATTGTGGGCTCCGAGACAGGCCTTGTCGCCGATGAGCGTCGCCCCGCTTTAGAAGAACTGGCAGGAAAACTGAGTGCTGCAACGGGCGCTGGTAACAACACGCTTAGAGAGGCAGCAAGCAGTGCAAGTCGAGCAATTAAGGAAATTCTTGAATTAGCCACGCAGTCTGTCTCTAACGACACAAGGCTATTTCTCACCCATGCACCACTGCTGGTGAGCAGTGAGCTGGCAGATTACCGAAAGAACTTGGAGTTCTACAAAAAGGTGGCACGCGAGGAAATCGCACGCTCAGAAGAGCTGATTGCACGCCTGCAGCCCTCTGCTATCAGAGCTGGAGATCCACGGCAGCAGTTGCTAAGCAGCTACTACCTTAACAACGCAAAGTCGGTGCGCACACTGGCAAGCGCTATGCTGACGGCGTTGCAGCAAAAAGAATTCTTTGGCGAGGAAACTGTTGAGCGTGCAGGCACTGTAGCGCAGTATGCGTTTAGTGCGCTAACATATGATGAAGTGAAAAAACGCCGGGAACAAGTAAAGAGCTTCGAGCGAGTGGTAAATATGCTCAAATCCTCAATTCGGAAGAAAATCAATCAGCTGGAGCTCTTCCTCGAACAAGTCAAGAAAGAGGAGGAAGGCACAGCAGTGGTGGTGGTAACGAAAGCAGATTTGCTGCAGAAAGAGTTCGAAGAAGTGTTGAGTGATTTCCGGCGAGCATTTTTCATTGGGACAGATTACCTATTGCTGAATCGTCAAGGTGAGCAAAAGAAAGTGCTGCTGCCGTAGGAAATTTCAAATTCTGTTGTAACTTTGGCATAACGAACTTAAACACAAAACAAACTTCTACTGGAGGCTCAAATGGCAAAAAAGAACAAGGTATTTTTGTGGGCGATTATCATTCTCTCAGCAGTGGTCTCGTTTGCAGTATATTTCTTCGTGTTTGGGCCAGCCCCAAAAGGAACGCTTCTTCACAATTTTTATGAAGGCGGTCCGCTTGTAGCAGTGCTAATGGCGAACCTACTTGTGCTCATTATTGTGGTAACGGAGCGCGCAATTGCTTACAACAAGGCGAATGGCAAGGGTAACTTGGATAAACTTCTGAAAGAAGTAAAACAAGACTTAGAGCGAGGCGCAATCGTAGAAGCCTTGCAGAAGTGTGAAAATCACAACAGTGCAGTTTCCACCTCCATTATGAGTGGTTTGGAGCGCTATCGCTCACTTGATGAAGTAGAACCGCGCTTCAATGCTAAAATTCAAGAGGTTCAAAAAGCGATTGACGAGGCGGCAAACTTTGAGTCAGCACAGTATGAGACCAACCTTACCCCGATTAAGACGATTGCGACGATTGCAACGCTCATTGGTCTGATGGGTACGACCATCGGTATGATTCGCGCGTTCAACGCTCTGGCGGAAACGGGTGGCACGCCAGATCCAGCTAAGCTCTCTGGCGCTATCGCCGAAGCGCTTTATAACACCGCCGGAGGACTTTTAGCCGCTATCTTAGGGACAGTGGCATACAACTACTTCAAGGCAGAGATTGATAACTTCACATACTACATTGACGAAGCAGCTTTTGAAGTGATTCAAACGCTGACCATTGCTCGTCGCACACTTATCTCTGAACGCGAGCGCGCACAGTAATGGGTAGTAGTGGGTCGGGAGAAAAAGCCCCGACCCAACTGTCGTTGAAGTGACTGTGAAACGAGATTAAAAAGGAAGGAAAGGTATATGAACTTTTTTGGATTTTTTATGCACGGGGGCGAAGAGATTGATCTTGCCCCGCTAGTTGATATCGCATTTTTGCTCCTCACTTTCTTTATGATGACCACGGTGTTCCGTGCAACGGATAAGATTCAGGTCGAGACACCGCAATCAAACTCCGCTGCAAAAGAGCCGACAAAGCGTTATGTGATTGTAACGGTATCGGACAGTTCTGACAAACACGATACGCAAGTGGTGGTCAATATGGATGAATACAAGGTGCGTATGACCGCTTTTCAGGGCACGCAATATGAAAAAGAAGCGGCTGGAACAGACGGCGTGTTGCTTAGGGATTGGAGAAAAGAGCTTTACGAAGTATTGCTTCGTGCACGGCAGGCTGACCCAGGTCAGACAATCGTGCTCAAGGCAGACAAGAATGCAAAGTTTAGCGTGATTAATGAGGTGATGATAAAAATGAAGGAAGTAAAGTTTGACCAAGTGCAGATGATTACGCAAATGGAAAAATAAAAGGAAGGAGGATAGTATGGCAGAAGCGCTGCGTGATAAGGGCAAAACAGTTAAAATCAATATGCGCGAAGGAAAAACCAACGCGCAAGCAAGGAAAATCAAGAAGTATAATGAAAAAAGTGATGAAACTTCCCATGTCGACCTTGCGCCAATGGTGGACATTGCCTTTCTTTTGCTTACGTTCTTTATGATGACAACCTCGTTTGCAAAGCCGAATGTCTTCCAGATGGGACTGCCCGAGCCACCGAAGCCGAATGCTGCACCGAGTGCCGTAGACCCGAAGCTGATGCTCACGATTCAAGTGTCCAAGACAGGGAAAGATGGTGTGTTTATGCTACGCGGAATTGAGAAAGAAGGAAACACGCCTGCTTACACAAAGTTTGAAGAAATCCGCGCAAAGGTAAAGGCGATCCGAGACGAGATTCAAAATGACCCGAACCTGAGCAAGTATGATGTGGTAACCGCAATCAAGATTCATCCAGATGCAAAGTATGATGATATGATTGAAGTGATGAATGAAGTTTTTGATGCGGGTGTACGCAAGTGGGCAACTGTAGAATTAAAGCCAGATGAAGCAAAGAAGCTGGAAGAACTGGAAGCAAAGGTGAAGAAGTGAAGTATTTTCTGAGCAAACCTCTCGCGAACTAAACACAACAAAATTTATGAAGACCAAAACTAGTGAAATCGGCTCACAGATAACGCTAAGATGGTATGCCGAAAAGCCGTTTGCATATGCGATTCGCGAGAAGTATCAGCAGCGAATGATTATTGGGTTTATCTTTGGAACATCGCTCTTGGCATTGGCATTACTGTCTTACTTCATTTCGGGGGCACTGGAAGGTGGAGAAGTGGTAGAAAAGCGCAAACCTGTTGTGATTAACGTTCAAGCTGACCCACCACCGCCTCCATCAGAGGTGCAAAAGCAGGAAATTACAGAGACCTCAACAGGTGGGGGCGAAATTGCAAGTGATGCAGTGGTAACCTCCAGTCAAGCAGCAGCTGTCTCTGAAGCGGTCAGCGCCGGTGTCGAGGCAGCGCTAGGTGAAGCACTGGCATCAGGCTTGCTAGCAGAATCGGGCGGCGGTATCCCTGTAGCAATGGAGGGCGCAGTCGGTGATGCAGGTTTCTTGGGGAGCACAGCAGCAGGCGGACTGAGAGGTCTTGGTGCAGTGGGTGTAGGTGGATTGGGTAGCACAGGTCTGGGGGGCGGCGATGGCTCTGGGATTGGCTTTGGCACACAAGGAGCAGGAGGAGGCTTAGCAGGACCGGGGAGTGGGAAAGGGCTTGGTGGTGGAACGGGCAGAGGACTTGGTGTAGGGCGAGCAGGCAAACTGGCTCTTAGCACAAACTTTGCAAAAATGAGCGTCGGAGCAGGCGGTCGCAGTAAGGAAGAAATTGAAGCTGTAGTCAAAGCAAATCAACCCGCCATATATGCTTGCTACGTAGAGGCACGCCAAGCTGGAGACATTAAAGGCACGATGGTCGTACGTGTCTTAATTGCACCAGATGGCGCCGTGCGTGATGCGCAGATTGTAAAGACCTCTATCACCAACCAAAACATGCAACGGTGCATCGTGGGGAAAATGCGACGAATGAAGTTCAAGGCAATTAGTGGTAGCACCATTCAGCAAGTTGATATTCCCTACGACTTTACCGAATCGGAATAAGCACTGTGTAGCCATCACACTGCTGAAAAATAGAAGAGAAGGGGGGGCTTTGCTAATAAGTAGGAAGAAGCAAGGACTCCTTCTTCGAGAGGCTTTATGCAATCGTTTAATGAGGTGATAAATGAGCAACTGCAGTTACCCGACATCAAATATGTTGCACAAATACGTGGTCTGTGTTTTGCTCTTACTTCTCTACACTACCCTCTCTCCAATTGCACTCACCGCTAAGGCGAAAGGAGATGATAAGCCGAAGGGAATTGATACTGCCAAAGTAATGGCAGAACAGGAAAAATTGGTCGTGCTATCGAGCCTTGTCCCGAGAAATTATCTGACGGCAAGAACAGGTGATGCAGTAACTGACAATGTCTTTTCCAACTTTACAATTCCACAAATCCAAGTTATTCTAAGCGAGTATGAAAAGAAGTTAGAGCGAAGCAAGGCACAAAAGCAAAAGATTTTAGATATTGGGTTGGAATTAGGTGAGCAGTTTACGAAGATTTTTGCAGACAGCAAAGTAATTGACGAGGTGGCTATTCGCTACGCTGATATGCTTTATGAAAAGGTATCTGATGAGTTTTACGCCAAGTATGCAATTTATACCGAAGAACTGCGCAAGTATCTGAACAGCCCCGAGTACGAGCAATACTCCATTGCTGAGGCACGATACGATTCTATTGCGGCAGCTGGCGGTGATACAATCAGAAACCCACGACCGACACCACCGCCAGGCAGACCAATTCCACCTGACCCGCAGCTTGACCGTGTCATTGCGCTCTACGACAAAATTATCAATGAAATGCCCGAAAGTCCATATGTAGTAGATGCGCTTTACAACAAAGCATACATTCTCGGAGAACGATACGGTGATTATCGGGCACTGAGAAATCTTTCAGCACGAGAGATTCGGCAGAAGAAAGAGGAAGCAATTGCACTGCTGCAGCAACTGACGCGCAAGTATCCTGACAGCCGCTACACGGTTGATGCCTATATGCTCATTGGTGAGTATCTTTTCAGTGCACCAAACCGTGAGCAGCCTGCCAAAACGCGCGAAGCGATTCCATACTACCGCAAAGCCTTAGACCTGATTTTGAGGAATGGGCAACGTTCTGAGTATTACAACCAAGCGCTGTATAAGCTTGGTTGGTGTTTCTTCCGCTTAGAGAACTATTCTGAGGCAATTGCTTACTTTACGCAGCTAATTGAAGACATTGAGCAGGCAGAAGAAATTTTCAGCGGCAAGATTATGCCTGATTACATTCGCCCCGATATGAAACGGGAGGCGATTGAATATATTGCCGCTTCTTTCATTGAAGAGCAAAACCGAGTTGATCGTAGCAAGACGGCTATTGAGCGGGTTGACAAGTTCTATGCAGCAATGCCCCCGCGCCGATACATTCCTCTTGTCTATGAAGAAATAGGTCGCAAGTATGAGGAACTGCTTGAGAGTGCAGAAAAAGTTAACGAGGTGTGGATTGCCTTGCTGCGGCGCTTCCCAAACTATGAGCGCGCACCGTTTATTGCCGATAAAATTATCTACCAGCTTTACATCACAACGATTAATGGTGAAAAGAAGGAAAAAGAACTTGAAGAGGCTGAACAAAGACTTTACGAAGAGCGCAAAAATCTTTTCTACAATTATGGTCGCAAAAGTAAGTGGTATGCTGATATGAAGCGACGTATGCAGGCACAAGCCCTAGGCCTACCACTTGACTTCAAAGATCAGAGCGTATTTCCAACAGGTTTTGACCCAAGAACATTAGAGTATGCAGATAGCATCTCTAAGGTTGCGCTATTCCAGAATATCGTGTATGCGATTAGTTTTGCGCGTCTTCTTGACGGCGAGCTGCCCTTGCCACTGGGACGAGAATATATGCAGCCGAACATTCCTGATTTGAAGCGCGCTAAGCAGTTTTATGAGCAAGCAGTCAAAGATATTGAGAACTATACTGACATCTTCTCGCGCTATGACTCTACGGCTTATTTTGCAGAGTTCCAGCGCTCGCTGATTTTAGACTTCAAGCTGAATCGACCCAGAGATGCCTTGCCCGGCTACTTAAATGTAGCAAGGAATTTTGCATGGGATTTTCATCGCAAAGAAGCGATTGGCAATGCATATGCTATTATTGACTCAATTACCCGTGCTCAGAAAATCGGTTTCTACACACCAGGGCTGGACACCACTGCAAATTTTGCAGGGAAGCGCGATTCACTGACAGCAGACGAAAAGCTTTTCTTAGAAGTCGTTGATACCTACATTAGACTTTTCCCACACGATTCTATCAGCGTCAATGGCATCAAGCAATTGGCGGATTTTTATATCGCCAAAGGCTATGTTGATGAATACAAGGAAGTGAATTCGCGACTGGCGCTCTACTACCCAATACAAGAAATCTACCCAGGCACGCTCGTGAATTTGGCGGCAAATGCATATGAGCTGAAGGACTACACACGCAGCGAACAAATTGCGAAAGCAATTTACTACGGACGGCGCACCAAAGATCCCAAAGATGCGGAGCGGCGCGCATATGCTTACCGACTAATTGGCAGCTCAATTGATAAGCGAGCACAGTATTATGTTGGAAAAGGCAATTACTATGCTGCAGCTAAGGAGTATGAGCGGATTACCAAAGAAGTGCCAAAGTGGGAAGAAGCGGATAAAGCGGCACGGAATGCTGCATTTTACTATGTCAAAGCAGGGAAAACCGAAGAAAGTGTCCGAATTAGTAACTACCTTTTTGAAAATGCAAATGACCCACGCTTCAAGGTCGAAGCATTGAAGGATATTACATACGCATATGAGCAGGCAAAGAGCTACGACAGTTTGGGTTCTTCGCTTGAGAGGCTCTACGAATTTGTAAAAAATGACTCGATTGACCTAGCGGAAGATGCGCTCTATCGTGCAATCCGCGCAAGAATGGCAGCGGAAAATTGGAAAGAAGCAATTCGCGTCTCCGATAAATATCTGGCAAAGTTTGATACAACTCGGCGTGGCGACGACGTAGCATTCAACAAGATTGACCTGAATGTCAAAGATGGTAGACCCGAGGGCGTCTTCGAGGCATATGGAGCATATGCAGACAAGTTTGTTACAAAGCCACGTAGCGTCGTTGCATACTTCAAGCGCGGCGAGATTTTGGAGGAACGCGGTAACATTGAGGGAGCAAAGGCAGAGTTTACCAAAGCTACCGATCGATACTATGAACTGGCAAAGAAAAATGAAAAGAACACGAAAGCAGTTGCAGGTATTGCGGTTAGCGAGAGTATGTTTCGCCTTACAAAGTATCTCCTTGATGAGTACAAGAAAGTAGGTGTAGGTGTAACGCTAAAGCCAAGCGCATTTGTGCCACCACCGAAGCCTCCAAAGCAGAAGCAGCAACCACCTAAGATTGCTACGACAACAAAGAAGAAGACAACACAGGCAGCAAAACCTGCTCCGCCACCAAAGCCGAAAGAACGTGATGTCGCATATGACACCACAGCGAAATATGCACTGAGGAGAAAAATTGAAAAAAATATTCTCGAACTCTACAAACTCGGTGGATACCGCTCTATCGATGCGCTCTACAATGCGGGATTTGTTGCGGAAAACTTAGCTGACGCATTTAGCAAAGTGCCTGATACGCTGGCTTCAATCCGAGACCCGAAAACAGGTAGAGGTATTATTCCTGCAAAATTGACGATTAACCAAGTTCAGGCAAATGTTGATGCAGCAGCATTCTACGAGCGCGCAGGAAATGACTATGCTAAAACCTATCAGGACCTCACCGCAGCCAGAGGTGATTTTGAAAAAGCCTCTAAGGAACAAGATTCTATTCGGCGTGCTCTGATTAATCCAAACGACTCGGCAAATGTAGCACTGCAGCAAGCGATTGCAAGTCTAGGTAAGATTACAAACCGAGAGCAAGGAGAATTGGCGCTCGCAAAACTTGTGCCTGTAACTGAAAAGTGGATTTCGAAGATTGGTATTAGCAATGGTCTAGACGTGCCCGATGAAGCGTTCCTCGCAACGATTGATGCAACTACTGAGATTGCGAAGTCGAAAATCTCTGAAATGTATTACAAAGCAGGGAAACTCGCTGAAAAGAATGTTTACACTTACCTTGCGGCACAAGCTGATGAGGAGGCAAAGAAAACAACACGCACATTTGGAAAAGGACGCAGTAAAGTTACAATTTATTTAGGCGATGTAGTTGAGCTAGTGCAACTGTCACAAATTGCACAGCAGTTTGTAAGGCCAGCTGTTGAAGTGGCAATTAATACCTATCGACGTGGTGTAGAAAGAGCAGAGAAACTAAAACTGCAAAATCAATATGTAGAGCTATCGAAAGCAGCTATCAATGAGCTGGCAACCAAAGCAGCCGAGCGCAGCGACTCGCTTGCCAGAGCAGCAACTTTGCTATTTGATCAGCTGGATAAGCAGTATCGCAATAAGCTCGATAGCTTGACAGGTCAGCCAAAAGCCAAAGACATCGTGGACTTTGCAGTGCTGGCCACAAAGATGAATTTCATTATCAACACAAACTATAACTTGACACTGAGTGCCTTAGCAGAGTACGGACAAGCCTTGCAATTGCTCAAAGATGCAAATGCACCACAAAACCGATATAATGAAGTTGCAACACGAACCTCACGCTTCATCTACGAGATGGGCGAAGGCTACCGTCAGCGTGCAGAACTTTTGAAAAAAACGGTAAAGCAGTGGGATGAACTCTCCAAAGCTAATCCTGACAAATTCTGGTATTCAGATTATGGTGCAGTTAAGTATGACCCGATTGCTGAAATGTGTCAGAAAACGGCTGGCTTAATTTTAGCGCAAGTTGTAGCGCTCTTGGTGGACTATGATATTCAAGACGAATATACGAGCCGCGCTTTAATTTCGCTTGGGAAAATTGACCCAGGCCTATCTAAGCTCATCGGCAAGAAAGGAGAGACGACCGTTGCGACCTCGGGCGGAAGTGGCTGGAAAGTAATCGAGCAGATTGAGCCGGGCAAAGAATACGATTGGTTCAAGCGCGATTACAGCGATGCAGCGTGGAAATCTGTCGTAGAAAATGATGAAACTCAGCGTTTCCGTTATTTTGTCCGAGAAACTGATACAACCTTCACAACCAAAGAATTGGATACACCAGCCCGAGCAATCTGGTATGAGCGTATTGTGCCCGGTGCACAGCCAGAGCAAACGCCTGCGCCACAGCAAAAGGAGGAGCCAAAGAAGGAAGAGCAAAAAGAAGAACCAAAGAAAGAGGGAGAAGCTATACCGACCGAACAGCCTGCTGCAAAGCCCGAGCCAAGCTACCTCGCAATTGGAGAGACTATCGTACTGAACCTGACTTTTGAGACAGGAAAAGCAAAAATCACAGGTGGTGCTGAAGCATTAGATAGTCTTGTAGCGAAGTTCAAGGAAGACAAAAACCTTGTTGTGGAAATTACGCCGAGCGTGGTCTTGGATAGCGGTAGCAAAGTAAAACCTGCTGTGTTAGCGAAGCAACGCTATGATGCAATTGTAAAGGAGCTGACGAGCAAGGGTGTTAAGAAAACGCAGCTAAAGCAAGGGAAGTCAATAACTGATACGGTAACTACCTTCAAAGTTATAAAGTCAAGCCGTAAAACAGGTCGGCTAAATTGGTGGTCGAAGCAAAACCTTGCAAGCAAGAAGGTAACGCTGGTGATGTATGAACAGCACTTTGCGCAAAAAGGCAAAAAGAAAAAAGCGACAAAAAGCAAAGATGAAGAGTTGCAGGAGAAAGTAAAAGAAGCAGTAGGAGCACTGGGGAACATCACCGTAGAAGTAAAAGATGCGGTGGTAACGCTGTCAGGTGAAGTCGCTGACGAAACCGCAAAAACAAATGCTGAAACTGCAGCAAGGAGTGTAAAGGGAGTGAAGAGCGTAACAAACAACCTCACAGTGAGACCACCGACGCCACAAGGACCTGTAAAACCACAGTATGTCTACTTCCGTAAGGAATTTACTTTTGAGGGCGCAAAGGAAGTAGCGCAGCTGATTATGACTAACGAATTCCCGTTTGACTCACTGGAAGTGTATGTGAATGATGTGCAAGTAGGGCCTGATAAAATCGTAAAGTTCAAGAACATCTCACCACCCGATTCTGCGTTAGATAACCAATTTATCGTGCTCAATATCTATGATTATGTGGTGCCAGGCAAAAACTTGGTGGCAATCCGGGCACCAGGTACTTTGCCAAAGGGAGCAGGACTAAAGATAGCTATTAATATTGCTTATTTTGAGGAGCTTAAGGAGAGCGACCTTAAAGCACTTATTCCAAAGCTCAAAGAGTATCGCAAGAAGAAGGAAAAAGAGCTCGAGAAGAGTATGCCAAATCCACAATAATGGGAAGGAGAAAAATATTATGTATCGTCTATGGATACTGTGCCTGCTGGTGGCGGGGATAGCGATATTTAGCTCGCAAGATGCATTTGCACAAAAGCGTCCAAAGAAAGAAAAGCCGAAGAAAGAAAAGGTGGTGGAGCGAAAGAAAGGTGAATACGAAAGCATCTCACTTGATAAAATCGAAATTACCTTCCGTGTGCAAACACCAAAAGTGAAGTTCAATATTGAGCGAATTCCGATAGATGTGAAGACTGACCACGCACGCTTTGGTGACATAAGCAAAGAAGTGGAAATGCGCGGGCATAGAGTGCTCTACAGCGACCGAATCTATGAAAAGCCCATAGAGATTTCACCGAGAGAAGTGGTGAATCGTGAACGGCAGTAAATCTGTATGAGGAATTAAAACTGCACACCAAAGGCAATTAGGGCGACAAGTAAGACAAATTTGGTGTCAAAGCCAATTGTGAAATCTCCATCACTGGATTGATAGGCAGCAAAAATCCTAGGTTGATAGAAGCATTCCGAGTGTTACGAGTCTGCGAGTAGATACCACCGAAAGCCCCATAAAGACGCCCACCGAGCCACTTTGTCAATTGCATATTGTAACCAAACTCCGCCGTCAGGACATACTCACGACAATTGAGACTGGAGGCAATTAGCGCATTTGTGCAACATATAGCTGGTTGGGAAATGTAATGCCAAGCCTTGCTCCATACTCTATGTGGAAAGGTAGCTGGAGCGGACTATCCGAGTAGAATGAAAATCCTGCGCCGAACCCAGCAAGAAAAGAAACTTTCTTTGGAGGTAGCTCTGCAATAGGCTTAATGCCTACAGAAGGGAAAGCAGGAAAAGACTTCGGGTTATCGCTGCTTAAAATGAAGCCCTGCCCCTTGATGGGGAACAGAGCTATTAAAGCACACAGTCCAGCGAAAAAAATGCGCCTCATATTTTGAAACTGTTGTGGTTAACCCCAAGCTGAAGCGTCACAACAATTTTTGCCCTCGCCCCATAGCACCGAGAAGAGGGCTGTGAGAAATTTCTCAGTTACCGCTGTGGCACATCACCTGAATTGCTGCTAGCGGCAGCAAGCCGAGCTTTGCCAATTGCTTCTGAGAGTTTAGCGGGTGGCAAGCGTAAGCTATTTAGCCCTTTCTGCAAGGCGTCCTCGCTATCTCGACCTAATCCTTTCACATTCACCGAAACGGAGCTAAGCACGCTTTGGGTATTGCGATTGATGAAGAAAACCTCGAAGGTGATGTCTTGCAGCACCATCTGGCCGTTTAGGCTTTGAACGGTGCCTGCTTCTCTGGCTGTAAAGGAGCCGCGTGCAACGATGGGTGCATTACGCTTGACCGTCACACCATTTTTCTCCAGAGCTTGCACCATCATCTTGGCAAGCATCGCATTTTGCCCATCAGTGATGTCGTTATCTGCCATTTCCACATCGCAGGCGAAACTGCCAATGCCCTCAACCGTGAAGTCAAAAGGTAGCGTAGTGATGTTGCGTAGCTCAGAGCGCAGTGAAGCAGAAAGGCGAGAAAGGTCAATCGTGGCGGTAACTTTACCCTTGTTGCCTTTGATGCCAACAGCTTGAACGACATACTCGAGCTTAGCCATTCCATCTTCACCAGTGATAACAGTCTCTACAATCTCGTCGCCAGCCTTGAAGGTAATTGGCACGCCGCGAATCGGCTGTCCTTTCGAGAGGGCTTGCACAACAAACGGCATGGGCAAGTTTTCACCGATTTTGCCTCGTTGGTTGTCGCCCGACACTTTTTTGAGCGAAATCATAGATAGCTCATCACGCACTTGCGACTCAATGAATTCTGGACGCACATCCTCAGGCAGCGCATAACCTTTTGCAACGATGTTGAAGAAAACAACCTTCGGGCCGACATCTTCTGCCAGTGCTAAGGCTTCCATATAGGCATTGACGGCAGAGCCAATGTCGCCTTTCTCAGAAAGAGAGGCGCCAGAAGCAATTTTTTCACGGATTTTGGCAATTTCTGCTTCAAGCTCGGTTTTCAAAGTGTTGGTGAATTCCTCACGATTCAGCACTGCCAGTGCAAACGCTTTGCCTGTGACCTTCGACTCAAAAGTTTCAGCAATTTCAAGCCCTGTGAGGGTCATTTTGTCGACCTGTGTTTCGATGCGGTCTTCAAGGTCACTGGTCATTAGTGCGCTATTGCCGACGATTTTTTCTGTTTGCACGAGTTTCGTTTTGCTGGATACGGTGACCTTGAATTGTTTAGCAATTTCGGCTTTGGCTTTAGATTTGGCTTCATCAAGAGCACGAGCACCCATTCCTTGACCGACCCCGATCCAATAGAGGTCTTGCGGATACTTAGGGTGCTTGCCAGTAGTCACCCAAGCAGGCTGTGGTTGCGCAAAGGCAGTGCCAGCGGCAAAGCACAAGAGTGTAATCCAGATATGCGTTTTCATGGCTCAATTCCTCCAGGCTATGAGTTAGTAATTTCCAGCAGCATAAGTTTGCGGTTGACATTGATGCGCTTTAGTTTGGCGCCCAGCTTCTTGATGTCTTTGTGGCTCTCGAAGGCTTTGCTCATTGCTTTGAAGAAATCGCGCTCGCTTTCGTAGCTATTTTGCCACAAAATCCAGTCAGAGGTTTCTTTGGTGGTAGCATTGTTCTTGCGCTTGGTTGTAACTTCTTTGAGCACGTCTTCAAGGGCATCGGTTAGTTCATCTGGGTCGGAAAATTTGCCTGTAATACGGAAGACAACCTTGTATTGCCGACCTGTCGCAATGTCTTCCTTCCAGTATGCATTAATGCGGCTCAACACGCGGTCAATCGCAAAGTTCATTGCCTCTTCAATGAGCGCAGCCTCTGGTGTGTTAGGGCGCTCAGGGCTGTAACCTGTTTCAGTGCCTAAAAGACGTGCAGTAGTGGTCTCATAGGCGCGGCAGCCGACAGCAGCTTTCTTGCCAATAGTGCCTTGCTCAATCTGCACATTAAAGGTGATGTAAATATCGGCACCAATTGAGAGCGCCAGCTTGTAGGCAATATCGTCTTGAATGCCAGCAACAGCTTTTTTGGCACTGACGAGGTCGTTGAGAGCATCTTGCTGCTCGGGGACTTTTACTTCGTAGCGGCGCGCAGTCAGATATGATTCAATGACCTCAGCGGCTTTTTTAATGTTGGGGTTGCGTTGCAAAGCTGCAATTGGACTTTCACCTTTTGGCACCTCAGGCAGAACCATAATAAACGGGTTACCAGCGACAGCAGCTAAGTCTTTCATACCCGCTACAACACCTTTCGCAACAAGGTCGTCTTTGAGCTTTTCACGATTGACGCGAATGAGCTTCTCGACCTTCACACTGCCATCTTGCAACTTCACTTTGCTGAGCACAGTGTTGCTCATAAAAGTGATATAGTTGTTGATGTTTGCGTCCGTGAAAAACTCATTCTCAATTGCCTTGAAGGCCTCTTTTTCAGCAGGGGTTTGCAGGATAGCATCATTTGCGGAGTAGAGCAGAAAGTAGACGGCGCACTTGCGTGCATCTCGCTCGGCAGCATCTACATCTGGGCCAATTCCTTTGGCTTTCAGCGTAACTTCTGTGGGCGAGTAGCTTTCCACGAATGTAGCTTCTTGAGAGCGTGGAACTTGCGCAAGTGCACTTTGGGCGATAGCCAGCAAACATACTACGCTTGCAACTTTCAGGATAGAATGATACTTCATAGTCTCTCCTTTGCAGTTTTGGGTTAAGTGTCGTGGTGTTTGTGCGAACATTTGACGAGATGGTTACAAACTCTGGTCAGGCGTGTGCGCCAGCGCACAGTGCAAAGTTCGCACTCTGCTGCAAGAAAGAAAAACGGTAGAAGCTACTGAAAAGCAAGGGCGATAGGTTAGGGCAAAAGGCAACGATGCGCTTCACTTCAGCCGATACGACTGACTTTGATGGTGTCGGTTGTGCCATGCCGAAGAATCGGAATACCCATCGTATAGACAATCACATCGCCCGGCTTGATGATGGATTTTTCGGCAAGTTTGGTTTCAATCATTCGGAAACTTTCATCTGTGGAAGTAATTGTTTCAGTAAAGAGAGTCTCTACGCCCCAGACAATGCCCATCAGCCGTTGAACTTTTTCGTTATCCGTAACAACGATGATAGGCATAGCCGGTTTTTGCTTAGAGACTTTGATAGCTGTGCTACCTGTATGGCTTAGAACCACGATGGCTTTTGCGTGAATCTTATTGGCAACATCTACAGCAGAAGTAGCAATTGCCTCACTGAGGTCGACGACACCATCACTTTTTTGTGCCGGGGCAAATGTTTCTCGCTCTGCCAAAAGAAGCTGGTGAATATCCTTTGACTCCACGTTACTGATGATTTCGTGCATCGTCCTGACGGTCTCTACAGGATACTTGCCAGAGGCAGTTTCGCCTGAAAGCATCACGGCATCGGTGCCATCAAAGACCGCATTTGCCACATCATTAGCTTCGGCGCGCGTCGGGCGAGGATTTTCCGTCATGGATTCCAGCATCTGCGTTGCAATAATGACGGGCTTGTAGGCGGCGTTGCACTTTTGCACGATAAGTTTTTGCAGAACGGGCACAGCGGCGGGCTTCATCTCAACGCCTAAGTCGCCCCGTGCCACCATAATTGCATTTGCGGCAGCAATAATTTCATCAATGTGTTCAATTGCCTCAGGGCGCTCAATTTTAGCAATAATCCATGCATTCTTGCCACGGGAGCGAATAATGTCGGCAAGCTGCTGCACATCTTGTGCGCTGCGCACAAACGAGAGGGCGACCATATCGACTTCATGATCTAACCCGAAGTGCACATCTTCAATATCTTTCTCAGACAGCGAGGGCACGGACATACTGACGCCGGGCAGGTTCAATCCTTTTTGCGACTTGAGCAACCCACCAATGACAACTTCGGTAATCACTTCCTTGTCGGTTTTGTCTAACACTTTCACTTCGAGCAAACCATCGTCTATCAAAATACGGTCGCCACGTTGCACGTCGCGGACAATTTCTTTGTAGGTAGTGGAGACGCGCTCATAGTTGCCTAAAATCTCTTCGGTCGTGATGGTAAGCTTTTCACCCGGTTTAAGAAGCACGGTTTTCTCAAGCATGCCGATGCGGATTTTCGGCCCTTGCAAGTCTTGCAAGATGGCAATTTGCTTGCCAGTAATGCGTGAAGCTTCTCGCACAAGCTCAATGCGAGTTTTGTGGTCGCTATGGGTGCCGTGCGAGAAATTGAGGCGCGCAACATCCATTCCAGCATGAATGAGCGAGATAATTTTTTCCAGCGTGCTGGTTGCAGGTCCAAGCGTGCAGATAATTTTCGTGCGTTTCATAGTGCTTTGGCTCAAAAACAAGGTTGCATATCAGTTTAAGAGAGGCATAGAGCTAATTTTTTCGTTTCGCAGGTGTGCGGGCTGACGGGGCTATCTTCGGAGATGGCGCACTTGGCTGAACTTCTCGTTTGGGCTTTTCACCTGTAAGTTCCTCAACCAGCCGGTCAGCGCCATAGACATATTTGAGTGCTGCCACAATCCCGCCTGCGTGCACCGCAACGGCGCGGTTGCTCTCTGAGGTGTAGATGAAAGAGCCGGGCAGGCTTTCAATGTTGCCGTCGAAAATCAGCCCCACCGCTTCCAGATTTCTGTTGATAACTGCACTGCCACTATTGCCACCAATAATATCGTTAGTCGTAACGAAATTCAGCGGTGTCGCCAGCAGCTCGGGCACAGGAGTCTGCCAGCGTTTGGGCAGCGACCATGGGTATTTTTTGTCGTGAGAAAAATATCGGTCGTATAGCCCATAGAAAGTCGTTTTAGCAGGAGCTTCAGTGCCGTTGTATTCGTAACCTTTCACAATACCGTCATTGATACGCAGTGAAAAGGTCGCATCGGGCGGAGTCGATTCGCCATAGACTTCAAAAAATAGGTTAGCTAAACGCGCCCGCAGTCCATCTGCTTTTGCATTAAGTTCAAAATGACGGCGGTTTGCATTGATGAAGCGTGAAAAAGCTAACTTCATCAAATCCATAAGCGGGTCTCTGAGCGCAGAGATGTCAGCAGCCGATTTTTCTGCTAAGCTGGCAAGAAAGGATTTGTCATAGAGCTTTGACGATGAAAAAAGCCGTTGAGCCGCTGCAGCTGGGGTTTCACCTCTGAGCGCAGCTTTGACATACTCATCGTTTGCGCCTAAGTAGTCCAAAGCAATTTCCAAGTGCATGGCAAGCAGCTTGGGTTCGAGCGACATATCAGGGTTGTCGGAAGTAAGAAGTTGCATTTGTGTCTGCAGAATTTGTGCCGTGTCGCCAACTTCTTTGAGCCGTGCCAGACGCATAAGGAGAAATGCATTTTGCAGCCCTTCGCCTTGGGGATTGAGTGCAAAGCGCTCAGGGAAGAGTTTGCGCATTTCCGCATAGATGCTACGCAACTCTTCCCATACTTTTTCTTCGCCCTTAAGTTTGGGGTTGGCGGCAACCTTTGTGCGAAAGTCTTTTTCAAAGGCTTGCTTGCGAGCGAAAAGGTATGGGTCATACAAGCCACGAAGTTGCCCAGAGAACGCCTTGATGCTGTTTTCAAAGCTGAAGATAATGTTCAAGATGCTATCGCTTTGAGCAGTCTGATTATACTCTTTGAGAATAGTGGAGCGAGCACGCAGGAAGCGCAACTGTGCAGGCAAAAGCACATCGCGATTAAACTCTAATTGTGCAATGGTGCTGAGTCGCTCTGTGCTGCCCGGATTACCAACCACAAACACGACCTCATTTTCTCTGACGCCATCGGTGTTGAACTTGTAAAAATCAGGGGTCTTGCAGGGGTGGCCGTTTTCGTCGTAAGCGCGAAAGAACGCTACATCAAGCGCATAGCGCGGGTAAGTGAAATTGTCTGGGTCGCCACCAAAGTAACCAAGTTGAAGTTCTGGCAAAAACACAAGGCGAATGTCGCTGTATCGCTTGTAGCCATAGAGTGAATACTTGCCGCCGCTGTAAAAAGTAATCGCTTGAATCTCTAAATCTTTCCAGTCAGGCTTCTCAGAATACTCCTTTTTCAGCCGCTCAAAGGCACGCTCACGCAAGGCAAGCCGCTCGCTGTCAGTTTTGCCTTTTGCCATTTCTTCCTTTACTTCTTTGGTAATGTCGGCGATTTTCTCGAGCTGGTCGACAAATAGTCCGGGCACACGTCGCTCTTCAGCCAGTGAGGCAGCATAGAAGCCATTTTCGTTGAAGTTTTCGCCCTTCTTTTCAACTTGCGTGCCAGCTTCACGAGCAACATGGTGATTGGTCATAATAAGTCCGTTGGGTGAAACGAAAGAGCCTGTGCCACCGACTTCGGTAAAGCGTAGTGCAGCCCGACGCGCACGCCGCAGCCAGTCTTCAGTTGGACGGAAGCCATATTCCTTTTCAAAAAACTCAATGGGTGGGCTGTCGAATGTCCACATCTTGCCGTTATCGAACCGCCCAGGCCGAACGGTGTCTGGGTTGAAGAAAAGCTGCGCTGCAGCACTGTGGAATGCAAAAAATGCGCAAGTGATGAGAGCAAAGAGATGTCGGAACACCATAGCTTAATGGAAGTTGATGCGAGTTTTAGTCTATCAATATGAAGTTTTTCAGGCGAAGAAAAAAATTTGACGCACTGAGTCGGGAATTTTGACTCTGGGGTTGTTACAGGGTTGCTACGCCATAGGCTGGACAGGCTTTGGTGCAAAAATAGAGCGGATAACGTCTTCAATCGGAATCTCCTCAATGTTTAAGTCGGACACAGGCAGAGAGGTGAGAATGGAGGCAGAGACTTTGGAGATGGCTGACCGTGGCACACGCAGCTTGGCAGAGAGCGGAGAGTAGGTCTCCACCGTGCCAAAGTGCTCCAGCTGTGAGCGTTCAACGGGTGAGGTGAACTCGAGTGAGAGCAATTTTTCAGATGAAAATTGTTCCAGAATCGTCTCCAAATCACCATCGAAGAAAATTTTGCCCGCATCAATGATAAGAACGCGCTTGCAGAGCGTTTCAATGTCCTGCATATAATGACTTGTAAGGATAATTGTCGTCTGCTCTTCCTCGTTGTATTGTTTAATGAACTCACGAATGGATTTTTGTGCCACGACATCAAGACCAATCGTAGGCTCATCCAGAAAAAGCACTTTGGGCGAGTGCAGGAGTGCACCAATGAGTTCCATTTTCATTCGCTCGCCCAGTGAAAGTCGACGCAACTGAATGTGAAGTTTATCGGCTACATCCAGCAAAGTCGAAAGGCGGTGAAGTTGCTTTTTGAAAGCGGCATCGGGAATTTCATAGATTTCTTTTAGCAAAAGAAACGAGTCAGCCGCAGGCAAATCCCAAAGCAGCTGATTTTTCTGGCCCAAAACGATAGAAAACTGGCGGCGGAAAGCATTTTTGCGTTCATATGGAATAAAGCCCAAAACGCTCACTTTGCCAGAGGTCGGGTAGAGCAGCCCAGAAAGGATTTTTAGCGTGGTAGTCTTCCCTGCACCATTTGCACCTAAGAAGCCAACCAGTTCACCTTTTTGCAACTCAAACGAGACATCGTCAACAGCCACGCGTGTCAGATACTCTCGCCGAAAAAGGCTTTTGAGCGCACCACGCAGACCTGGCTCTCTTTTAAGCGAGCGATATTCTTTGCGTAAGTGCTCAACTGAAATCACCGTCTTCATTTGAAATACAGCGTCACAGATATAGGCAGGTGGTTACTGTATCCGCCAATATACCGCCCATTCCAGAATGTGCTAAAAAGTTTTCCAGTGGGGTCGCTCCGACGTGAGGGCTGGAAAAGATACGGCGCAGCAAAGCATTCCAAAGAGTTGGTAAGGACAAAGAAGTTCTTCGTGTCAAGCATTGCAGAAGAGACCAAAGCTTGGTCAAAAGCATACCACTTTGTACCGATGCGAACTGTGCCTGAGGAAGGAGAAAGTTGCGAAAGATTAAGTAGAGCCTCTGAGGAGGCATGCACAAAGGAAGAATCGCTGCTGGAAAGGAGGGCCTCGGTGATAATTTTGCTGCTGGGGGATACGCCAAAGTCACCCAGAACAAGAATCTCAGCGTTCGGGTCGCCGTCGCGTAGGCTCTTAATAATGCTCCGTAGCAAGCGAGCTGATTGTGTCCGAGCAGCTTCTACAACGGGGTTGAACAACTTGGGGGTCTCCCAGTGGTTCAGCACCACGCTTAGCAGCCGTCCGCGATAATCAAGCTTAACGAGCACAATATCACGAGTGGAAAGTTTGCCCGTATCGAGCTTGATAGGATAGTTGCTGGCGAAGTTCAGCGCAAATTTGCGGCGATTGAAGGCAAACCCAATGTTTCGACTTTCAGGGTCAGGTGATGTAAAAAAAACGGTTTGAAAATCGTTGGTCTGCAAATACTTCTGGAAAAGCGTGTCAAGCAGCGACTGCCGCTCAACATTGCAAAAGCCAATCAGGTCAGGAAGAGTAAAGCCGCGTGCCTGCGCAGCCTCACGAATCACTTGTGCTGTCCGTTTAAGTTTAAGATTCAGTCGTTCTGGTGTCCACTGATACCTGCCGCTTGGCGTAAAGTCAAGGTCGGTGGTGGTGTCAGCGGTCGTGTTGAAAAGCGCCTCTACATTCCACCACATTGCAAGGAAAGGGGTTTCACGAGGTTGAGCAGAGAGCGGTGAAGGGAGCAGCGCTGAAAGTGCGAAGCAAAGCAGAAGGTTCATGAACTGGCAGCGTGTCATAGGAAGGTGCAGTTCTGGCGTTGCTGGGCGCAAAATTAGCGAAAAGCCCTGTTGCTCAAAAATTTGTGCACGACTTCAAAAAACTCTTTTGGCTGTTCCACCATTGGCACATGCCCGCAGTTTGGAATAATGTGCAAGGTGCTGTTGGGCACTTCACGACGGGCAATTTCGGCATACTTTGGTGGAATAAAGCGGTCGTGTTCACCCCAAAGAATTAGGACGGGCAAGCGCAGTTCACGCAGGCGGTTGCGAATCCCTGTGCGCTGCAAATCTAAGTGTCGGTAGTCACGGTTAAGTGCCATCATCGCTGCAAAATGTTCATCGCTACGCACCATTTCAATGTTGCGCTGAAAGTGCTCTTCAGTGATGTGAGAAGGATCGTAATAGACGCTGCGCATGGTTTGTCGAACAAAAGCAGGCGTTGAAACAAGTCGACGCACCAGATGCCGCACGCCCCAGAGGCTGGCTGCCCGCACAAACGGTGGCACATAAAGAAACCCATCAGTGTTGCTGACAACTAGCTTTGTAAGTGAATCAGGATAAAGCACGCAAAGTGCCAAAAGATACTTGCCACCCATAGAGTGCCCAACCGCATACACAGCCCGAGAAGAAAATGCACCAGTCTTTTCCAAGAACTCTATCATAAGTTTTGCATAAAACGAAAGCGAATAGCGCACCGCAATTGGCTTGTCAGACTTGCCAAAGCCCAAAAGATCTAAGGCAAGAACACGATAATGCTGAGCAAAGCTGGGAATGACTTTCTCAAAGATATCGAGCGAGGAAGAAAAGCCGTGAGTCAGAAAAAGCGCATCACCTTTGCCAGCTTCTACATACCGATGCTTGTAACCCGAGAGCGTAATGAATTTGGTTTCAATGTTGCTCATACCGCTGCAACAAAGTTAAAGTTGGAAGCAATATACATCACAGCCTATAAATTAAAGGCTACAGCGCTGATTTTGCTCTCACCTTGCGACTTGGCTAGCGAGAAGAGTGGATTGGCTCGCTCGGAATCGGAGAAAGCAAAAGGATGAGGCAAGTAGCCGAAGCAGCAATTATGAAGATTAAGGTGATGGCAATTGAAAGGAGCGGTGTGAGTGGCTTGGGGTTAGTCGAGCTTTAGCGTTTGCCATCGTGAAGGCATGCTAAATGAGGTGATAGTTTCAGTAAAGTGCCGTGAAGCAAAAGGTGGAGTGCAATCTTCAAGACTGTTTGTCGGTGCGTGCGTAATGCTTGCCGTAGTCAATGACATGGATGCCGTCTGCAATTTGCTTTGTCTCATAGCGTTGCACATTGGCTAAAGCATTCAGGCGTTCCGTGATACGCCGAATGGTTTCATCAAATCGCTTGATTTCCTCAGGAGTCGCACGGTTTTGTTCCAGCTTGGCGCGGATAAAGACCATGGTTTGTAAGCCGTTAAAGACAATGTCGGTTACGGTTGTCATGGTATCGCGCAAAGCCTGCAACTGTGATTCTTCGCGCACTTTCTCCAAGTAGTCCATACTGTCTAAGTAGCGTAAGTCAGAAATGGGCGTAACGGTCGTGACTTTATATCGCTTACCAGTGCGGGTAACGAGCCACTCAGCGGTAACATAGACTTGCATTTCAGTGCCGTCTTTTCGGCGCACGCGCCATTCGCCTGCACTGTCAGGTGAGCCAGCTATGAAAGCATCGTGAATGCGCCGTGCCGAATCACGCTGTGGCTCTGGCAAGACCATCGTAAAGTGTTGTCCGACCAACTCTCCTTCTGAATAGCCATACAGCTGACAATAGAACTTATTTACTGCTACAAAGTAGCCGTGTTCATCTGTGATGCAAACGCCAATCTTAGCGGACTCGTAGATAAGAAGAAAAAGTTTCTCGCTCTCTTGCAAAAGTTCATCAATTGGCATAGCTTCAAGCAAATTTTGACAAAAAGGCGGCTCAAGCCTGCACTACAAGTGAGCTTCTCTCCAAGAAGAGACTAAGAAAAGTAGGTGCGTTAGTTGCGGCAAAGATAGAAACTTCTTAGAATTTTGGAAGTGACCACACTCGAGCGCTACCAATGCATCAAGGCGATGTGTGTTTCAACGGTTGCTAAGTGAGACACTTCGGCAGAATTTTTTAACCACAGTGCAATCTTCTTTCAACCAAAAATGCAACTGAGTATGAAGAACCTATCCATTTTAAAGTGGACGCTGGCAGTGCTGCTAATAGCTGGTGGCACGGCATTCAAATTCTTTGAACCAAAGGCAATTGAAGTGGGCAAGCCTGCCCCTAACTTCAAGCTGATGGACTATCAAGGAAAGATGCATCAGCTTTCGGATTTCAAGGGCAAGGTGGTCGTTTTGGAGTGGTATAACCCAGAATGTCCCTTCGTAGTCGGTCATTACAAGACAGGCAATATGCAGAAGCTACAGCAAACCTATACGGAAAAGGGGGTTGTTTGGCTGCTCATTAACTCATCGGCGCCGGGCAAGCAAGGACACTTGACGAAGGAAACGGCTCCTGGAGTGCTGAAAGAAAACAATGTGAAAGCAACAAATCTGCTCTTTGACCACGATGGCACAGTGGGTAGGCTCTACGAAGCCAAAACAACGCCACATATGTATATCATTGACAAGGATGGCATCTTGGTCTACAATGGAGCCATTGATGATGATGTGAGCACAAAAGGTGGCGCAAATGCAAAGGTAAACTATGTAGCCAAAGCCCTGGACGAGCTGTTAGCTGGAAAGCCTGTCACAACGGCAACCACGAAACCATATGGATGCTCGGTGAAGTATGCCGACAAAGTGCAGTAGGTGCAGTGATACTGTGTGGAATGATAGAGGATAAGTTGCCACACCTACTTGCTCCCTAATCTGAAAATCCTGACTCAGCAAAATCTTCCCTCTCTCCTTCAAAAGGAGAGAGGGAAGATGAGGCGCAAGTCTCCCAGTCTCAGTCCCTGCGTTACGCTGCATTTGTGGAGTTGCACACCGTAACCTTTCTCCCTCTGGGAGAAGGATAGAAGTGATAAAAATGACGATGCGCACTCTCACCCTAAGTGCTTCCGAGAGCAAACCAGCTTGCATAAGTGATAAGTGAAATGACAATGCGTTCAGCTCTTGACTTTGTCAAAGCAACCAGTATTGTGGAGAAAAGCAATAGAGCGATTAGCAGGCAGAGGTTTTTAGCAATTGCTCAGCAATTTGGTAGGGTGAAAGGTTCGTGCGCATCAGCTCTTGCATGTGTTCAGTGCGGGCTTTTGTCCAGAACCGCTGCCGCCACTTTTCTTCAATGACACGGCAGATGAACGCTTGCTGGCGCATCTGTCGCTTTTGCTGAAGCTGATTGTGTGATTCCTGAAAGTTGCGATGTTCCTGAATCGCATGGTGGAGGTCAGAGATGCCTTTGCCAAGTGTGGCAACGGTTTTGACCACTTTTGGACGCCAGTCGTCTGCCGCAGCGTAGCGCAGTTCCAAGCTTGCTGCCAGCGCTTGCACGGCTTTATCGGCATCTTGGTGGTCGGATTTGTTCATTACGAAAATATCGCCGATTTCCATCAGACCTGCTTTCATTGCTTGAATCGCATCGCCAGACTCAGGCACAAGTGCCACAACTGTCGTATCAGCTGCACTGACCACGTCAAGTTCTGACTGTCCTACTCCCACTGTTTCCAAAATGATAATGTCGTAGCCTGCAGCGTCGAGCACATCAGCAACTTCGGAAGTCCTTTGTGCTAACCCACCTAAGCTGCCACGTGTGGCCATAGAGCGAATAAACACTCCCTCGTCAAGCATCACATCACTCATTCGGATGCGATCGCCGAGCAATGCGCCACCTGTGAAGGAACTGGTGGGGTCGACAGCGATAATAGCAACTTTGTGTCCAGCCAGTCGGAACTGGCGTGCAAGTTTATTGGTCAAGGTGCTCTTGCCAGCGCCCGGCGGTCCAGTGATGCCGATGCGATACGCATTTCCTACACGGGAATACAGCTCAGAGAGAATGTCTTCAATGCTTGGGTCACCATTTTCTACACGCGTGAGCAATCGCGCCAGCATTCGCTTATCACCTTGCAGAATGCTCTGTGTTACCGATAGGTTTGTCGCTGCGCTGCTCATTTGGTTGGGTTACTTCCGCAATCAATTGGTTGAGAAAAGTCTATTCACGAAAATACAGTTTCGTTTATTTTGCACAATGTTTAGAATTGTAAAACAATAGAGCGTTGCAGCACTGCCTCTATGGCAATTCGTCAATGTTCTTGCCGCTACTTGCAATGCTTAAAGCCTTACAGCAAATGAACGCCGGTTTACCCGATACTTGCGTGCAGTCGGTGCCCTTAGCATCTTTGGCATTGCGTTATGCTCTGGTGCTAGCCAGTCTTGGCACGCTGTTTTTTCTGCCTTTTCTGGGCGCAGTGCATCTTTTTGATTGGGATGAAATCAATTTTGCAGAGTCGGCGCGAGAGATGTTGGTAACGGGCAACTATGCACGCGTGCAAATCAACTTTGAGCCATTTTGGGAAAAGCCACCGCTTTTTATCTGGCTGCAAGCCCTCTCGATGCACCTGTTTGGCATTAATGAGTTTGCAGCACGTTTTCCAAATGCGATTTTTGGTCTGCTCACCTTGCTGACACTGCTGCTGTTGGGTACGCGTCACTTTGATGCTCAATTTGGTTTCTTCTGGGCACTGGCCTACTTTGGCTCTTTCCTGCCACACTTCTACTTCAAGACTGGCATCATCGACCCTGTTTTCAATTTTTTCATCTTTCTCGGTGTGTATGAAATCTTCCGTGCGTCGTTTGCCACTGACCGCTGCACAAGAGTATGGCATCTTCTGCTGGCGGGCACATTTGTTGGACTCGGCATAATGACCAAAGGCCCAGTTGCACTCTTAGTTTCGGGGCTATCAGGTGCAATTTACGCTGGTGTGATGTTCTACCGCACGCAAGTGTGGCGGCTTACGCTGAGCGATGGGGTAATTTTTGTGCTGGTCTCACTGCTCGTGTCGGCACTTTGGTATGGCGTTGAGACCGCGCAAAATGGTGCATGGTTTTTGAAAGCCTTTATTAGCTACCAAATTGGGCTATTTCGTGAGCCTGTAGCAGGGCATGGTCAGCCGTTCTACTATCACTTTGTTGTGCTGCTCTTTGGCGTGTTTCCGGCTTCGTTCATCGCTATTCCTGCATTTCGTTCCAGCGCTGAGGAAAAGAGTGAGCGTGCAGCATGGCGGCTGATGATGATCATTCTGTTTGGCGTAGTACTCACCATTTTTTCAATTTCTACCACGAAGATTGTGCACTACTCCTCGCTGTGTTACTTTCCACTGACCTTTTTGGCGGCGTATCAAATTCACCAAGTGCAGACGGGCAAGGTGAAGTGGTCGGGCTGGCTAAGTGTGCTGCTCATTGCATTTGGTGTGCTGATTGCACTGCTGCTGATGCTGTTTCCAATCGCACTTCAAAATGTGGATAGGATTTTGCCGCTTGTGAAAGATGAATTGGTAAAAGCGGTGCTGCAATCGCCTGTTCAATGGGGTGGATACGAATGGGCAATTGGTGCGGGGTATCTGATGATGGTGCTCCTTAGCGGGCGCTATCTTTGGCAATCTCACTTCAAGCGTGGTTTCGGACTACTCTTCTTCTCAACGGCTCTTGCACTGCACCTTTTTACGCTCTTTGTAGCACCGAAGGTGGAAGCCTACACGCAAGCCGAGCCGATTCGATTTTACAAGTCGCTACAAAACGAAGACTGCTACATTGTAACAGGATACAAGAGCTATGCGCCGTATTTTTATGCGCGTTTTCGCCCGCATCAATGTCCAAGCTCGCTTGACCACGAGTGGCTAGCTACAGGCCCAATTACCAAGCCTGCGTATTTTGTAGCAAAGCTGGATGGCGCTGAATGGTATCAGCAGTTTCCGCAGCTGAAAGAAATTCGTCGTGTGGGCGGCTATGTCTTCTTTAAGCGCGAGGTGCCTGCTTCGCCACAGCCCTGATGCAATGACGGATTCTTTGCATGGTGAACCGATTAAACATTTTCAACTATGAGCTACAAAGACTATCCGTCGCCAGAGACGAAATTTTACCACCACGCCTTGCCATTTACGCTGGAATCTGGAGAAGTCTTGCCAGAGCTTGTGATTGCTTACCGCACGTGGGGTTCGCTGAATGCACTTGCAGACAACGCCATTTTGATTTGTCACGGTCTAACTGGCTCTGCTGATGCAGATGAGTGGTGGAAACCGCTTTTTGGGGAAGGACGTGCCTTCGATACTACAAAAGATTTTATCGTGGCAAGCAATGTCTTAGGTGGTTGCTATGGCACAACGGGTGCAACCAGCCTGAATCCGCACACTGGCAAATGGTATGGTGCAACCTTCCCACATATCACCATTCGGGATATGGTAGCCGCACAAGCCCTGCTTATTGAAGCGCTAGGCATCAAGAAACTCAAGCTCGTCATCGGTGGCTCAATGGGGGGAATGCAAGTCTTAGAATGGGCGGTAATGTTTCCTGAAAAGGTTAAAGCGCTGTGCCCGATTGCTGTCTCTGGGCGGCACTCAGCGTGGTGCATTGCCATCAGTGAAGCCGAGCGGTTTGCTATCTATGCAGACGCGCGCTGGCAGAACGGTAACTACTCACCTGACGACCCGCCGACAGCAGGACTTGCAGCCGCCAGAATGATGGCGATGATTTCTTATCGCAGCAAAGCCAGCTTCGATATCAAGTTCTCACGCGCTCCACAATCGCCCGACTCAGAGCTGTTCGCCGTCGAGAGCTATCTGCGCTATCAAGGCAAAAAGTTTATTGACCGCTTCGATGCAAATACTTACATCACGCTCACCAAAGCAATGGACACACATGACCTTGCGCGCGGTCGTGGAGACTATGAGCAAGTGTTGCGCTCCATTCAGCAGCCTACGCTAGTGGTCAGCATTCCTTCGGACATTCTCTACTTGCCTGAGGAGCAAGCTGAACTGGCACGCTACCTCCCTTGCGCTGAGCTTGCCACGCTGAACTCGCCGCACGGACACGATGCCTTTCTCATTGATATGGAGCAACTAAACGAGATTGTGGTAGCTTTTCTCAAAAAACTAGAATCTGGCTATCCTATTCGGCGCTGCGACGACGATGACCTTGCATCGTAGCTAATAGCGTAAAAATGTTTGTTGGCAACCCAAAGCAAGGTTGCTTTGCAATTCGTCCAAATCGACTTTTGGAGCTGGAGGACTGCGTTGAGCAAGTCTCCTTAGAGAAGTAGATTGCCCACAAATAGCCGTAACTTCGCAGCAAGGGAGGAAGCGATGGGATTAGGAACTTGGATAAAGGGACTGGCTTCGGCTATTTCATCGGCAGGGGCGGCAGCCAAGGCGGTGGCAAAGCACATGTCTGCAACTGCCGATGTGGTCATACCAGAAAAAGCCTGTAACCTTTTCTTAGAGGCGATTACCAAGCGTGATAGCCCAATTCAAAAGCCACACATTGTCATTCATGACAAATGGTTCGAGCTGAAGTTTTTCCACGTGCAACCGCCAGCACCAGCGCTCTTTTGCGTCTTGCCACTGCATATTGCTGAGCTGGTCATCAACTCTGAATATCATTACGCCGTCATTGAGCGAGCGGGTAAGCTCTCGATTGTGTCAGGAAGTGTTTGGCAAAGCATCCCTAACAAACTCTGGCAAGCCTATCTCAATTCCAGTCGTGGAGAGCGGAGGATTCTGAAAGCGATTGCCGATAGCGTAGAGTTTATTGACTTTTTGCCAGCATTTCGCTTGTGCGGCAATGAATTGCGACCCGCTTCATTGCGACTGAATTTGACTGAAGTCTTCAAGCAACACCGCGTAACGGCGCTGATGATGGAACACGGCATCACTGACATTGTCGGGATTTCATCGCTGACCGAAGAGGAAGGGCAATTCGTGCTGAATCTACGGCTTGGGAGCAAAGTAGTCGATAAGCCAAGAGGCACAGACAGACTGTTTGAAAGATTTCAATACTGATGCAGTGATTGCTAAAAAATTTCAAAGAGACAAAATCGAACACACGCAAAGGGTATTCACGCACAAACGTCCTTTCATATTGGCTGTGCCGTAGTTGCCTACAATCAAAGAAACCAAGACAATTGTTATCTTTGGGTAAGGCAACCCTAAAGCTATGGCGCAGAAACTTGCTCGGCTTATCTCAAACATACTGCACCCGATTGTTTTACCTGTTCTGACCTATTGGGCTGTGTTGTTTCTTGGCTTTGAAAACTTAGAGAATCGCTACCTGTATCTTTTCATTGCTTTCTTGATTTGCACGGTTACGCCAGCAATTGTGGTCGTGATTTTGCTTAGGCGTGGCAAAGTAAATGACTATGACATTTCGCATCGAGAGCGGCGAACGGTGCCATTTATGATTGGCATCGTGGTATATCTGATTGGTGCGCTCATCTTTGAGGCCTTAGGTGCGCCGCGCATTGCCTCCGCATTTATGATTTGCTATGCAATGAACACCTTCGTGGTAATGTTGATTACGTTTGTCTGGAAAATCAGTGTCCATGTTACATCGTTGGGAGGACCGATTGCGGCGCTCTATTTCGTGTTTGGTAGCCCGATGCTGATGCTGCTGCTTTTAATGCCACCGCTGATGTGGTCGCGTGTGCAGCTGAAAGCACATACACCGATGCAAACACTGGCAGGGGCGATAGTGGGGTTCTTTCTCACCTTGTTAGAACTGCGCTGGCTGTTGCAGTAACTGGGTATCGCTTTACCTTCACATACCTCCATAAACAGAATTGCATATCGAAAAGAAAATGCTATATTGACCAGCTTTCTTTTCATCGCATAGGGAAAGCACTGTCAGCAGGACATGCACAAAGGAGAGGTGGCCGAGTGGCTTAAGGCGTCGGTTTGCTAAACCGATGTAGTGTCGAAAGGCGCTACCGGGGGTTCGAATCCCCCCCTCTCCGCAAGACACCACGCAAAGGAGGTCATACAATACTGGATGTTAGCGCCCCAGAAATTCAACACAGCTATGCCGAAAAAAGCAGCGACCGCCAACAGCACAACAAAAACAAGTAAAAAAAACACAGGAGAAAAGGCGGCAAAAGAGCGCGCTAGCCCTCGCCAACCCACGCTTCGCAAGTCTACTCAGAAAAGCACAAGCAAAGAAGGCGTAGGCAAGAAAAAGGCAGTAAAGAAAGCAAGAAGCGCTGAGAAAATCACAGAAGAAAGCGCGGCTGAAAAAAGTGGGGAAAGTCGCACTCAAAAGTCAACTGAGCAGCAGGTTACTGAGAGTAAAAAGCAAGTTCAAAAAGCGCGTTTTCCCAAGAAGTGGCGTCTGAGTGAAACCCTAACTGAAACAAAGGTATCACCTGACTTTGAATCCCCTCGCGCTGCAAAGAAGCCATCGTTTGCTTCGCCCAGTGAAGAAGAGAAGGCGCAGCCAGAAAGAGAGAAGTCAATTTTGCTTGGTGAAGAAGAGGCGGCAGACGAAGTCTGGAGCAGCGAAGCAGAATTAACAGAGGATTTACTCCCTGATGAAGAGGTGATCGAAACGGAAAAGCCCACTGAAGACAGCGAGCCAGAAGTAGAGGAAGAGCCAGAAATAGAGGTAGAGTTACCAAAGGAGCTTGAGCCGAAAGATGAAAAACCTTCCTCGCGAGAAGAAGACTATGCACTGATTGACATTATCCGAGAAGGCAACCGCCGTGAGCAAGAGCAGGCTTTCAAGAAATTGCTAAGCAAGTATCGCGGTCAAATCTACAACCTGATTCTTAAAATCGTTCATAATCCGAATGAAGTAGATGACCTTGTGCAAGAGTCGTTCTCTAAGGCCTTCAACTCGATTACAAACTTCAACAAAGAGTATGCGTTCTCCACTTGGCTATATCGCATTGCCACCAATAGCAGCATAGATTTTCTACGCAAGCGCCGCTTGAAGACCTTCTCAATTGATAATCCTATCAAAACCAAAGACGATGAATACACAGTCGAGATTCCAGATTCCAGCGAAGAACCAGAAAGAAATATCATTCAAAAGCAGCGTGATACCTTAGTGCGTGAAGCAATTGAACAGCTGCCGCCGAAATACCGCACCGTTATTGAAATGCGCCACTTGCAAGAAATGAGTTATGAAGAAATTGCAAAAGCGCTGCAGATTCCGCTGGGCACCGTTAAGGCGCATATTTTCCGCGCAAGAGAGATGCTCTACAAAATGCTGCGCGATAAGTTGCGTAGTTACTGAGCGGTGCGTAACTTTGCAGACACTTTCACTCCTCATCGTTTCACATTGTGGTTATCCTGCCTGAAGTTGCAGCGTGCAAAGTGACGGGCGCAGAAGCACGTGACAATTGTCACAGAAAGAATAAGGGTGTGGCAGTATAATTGCGCCGAGTATGTAGGCGGCTTTCCAAATTCAAATTCTCGAGGAAAATTGCGATGCGATACGTAACGCTATTTTTCGCTGTGCTGCTATGCGCAGCAGCAAATCAAGCAAATGCACAGTTCCCACAAGGGGTAAGTCTTAGTGGAGAAAGAATTGGCAATCCCCAAATTATCCGAACAGGCGATATTCTGGCACTAAACCCAGAAACAGGGGCATCGCCGACTGGCATTGACCTCTTCTACATTGCGCTCATTAACAACTCTGGGCGTGATGTAACGGGTCTGAGATTGCGGCTCATTTTCCGCAAAGACGGCACAGAACTGGCACGTGGGTTTTCAAGCAACGTGCCCCCGCGCACGCTGCCGCAAGGGGTTTTGCGCCTTTCCAGCAACCAGATTCCATCAAGCCTGTGGGCGCCACAAGGCTTTAGCTTCAGCGAGGCAGAAATCCGCCGATTGGCTGGAGCACAGGCGACTGTGGCGGGTGTAACCAATGTGCCTTCATATCTGCCAGCAGGCGTCTACACGCTGGATTGGACGCTGGTAGACGAGAGAGGAAATGAGAGCAACACGGTGTCTATTGTGTTTAACCTAACGAATCCAACAGGGTTTGTGCAACTGATTAGTCCAGGGGCATTGGTTGGTAGCGACCCTGTGGAAGAAGTACCAACTGTATTGCCATTTTTCCTCTGGCAAGGTGATGCACCAGAGTATGAAATCACCATTTGGACAGATGACACTGAGGAAGGCAGCGGACGACGCTTCAATGAAGAAAATAGCCCTCATCCGAACCCAAATGTGCGTGAGCGCGTGCGTATGCCGAGCTATCAATTCCCAAGCGGGGGAAGCACTACAACAGGACGAGTGGTTCGACCCTTGCAGCCCGGCAAAATGGTCTACTGGCAAGTGAAATCTTTTGCAGACGTAGCCTTTGCAGGCACAACACCACTTTCAACCTCGCCTGTCTACTCCTTCCGAATTGCAGCAGAAAATAGTCAGGCGATATCGGAACTCATTCAGTTGCTCAGAGAAAAGTATGGCATTCAAGGCTTAGAAGGAAGCAGCTTTGTGAGTTGGACAGGTGTGGCTAACGGAACACTTTACATAAACAGTGCGGACTTACAAACGCTCATCAACGAGCTGCGTCGTAGAACCCCAAGTAACTAAATCAGGGAGGGAGGATTTGCAAAATGATGAAAAAAGTGAATATGAAAATTGCATTTCTGAGCATTGCGCTCTACTTGACGGCAAGCTGGGTGCAAGCGAGCGAAAAACCCAAGCCCGACGCGTCGAAAACCGATGCACAAGGCGTGGCTATCGTCGTCAAAGCAATTAAGGTCGTGGAAGCAAAAGAGAAACAAAGCAATTGGCGCAGCGTGCAGCGTGGTCAGCAGCTTAACTCAGGCACGCAGGTCAGGACAGGTGCACAGTCTTTTTCTATCTTGAAGTTTGCAGATAACTCTGTAGTGCGTATCTCAGAAAACTCAGAGATTGTCATCAAAGGCGACAAAGCGGCTGGCAATGCGATGAACAAGACCGTAGAACTTAATCTCGGCAAGGTCGGCTTCAACATCAAGAAGCAAGGGCAAGGTGAGGTCTTCCGCTTCTCCTCGCCAACAGCTGTGGCGTCTATCAAAGGCACAACAGGCTATTTTGGAAATGGAAGCCTGCTCATTCTCAGTGGACTGGCATCACTGTCGTTGCCTGATGGCTCACTTGCAAGAGATGTTGGTGAAGGGCAAATTGGCATAGTTGCTAACGGGCAGGTAGAAGTGCGTCCAGCTACTCAGGAAGAATTGGACGAGGCGCGTCGCATCGTAGGCGAAATCAATGAGCGTATTACCATTAAGTTCCGTGATAAGAATGGTAATATCAGAGAGATTGAAATCAGATAGTGTTTGAGGTTTAGCACCAAGTTGCAAGCGTGCCTTGACTCCCAATCTTCGGAGCTCAAGGCACGCTGCGCTTTTATGTGATAGGCTGCTATGTCCGAAAGCGCATGTAGCAGCCAAAAATCTCCTAAGCGAACTCGAGGGCACACGACAAGGGATTGCATCAACTAATTCGTGCAAAAAATTTACCCTTGCTTCCACCGCATAAAGACTTTCATCTTTGAAAGAACGCTCTCAAGAAACCGGCTTGCGCTATTTTTGCACACCTAACTCAGACTGAACTTGAAAAATGGCAGAGGCGCTTCCCAAAGAAATTTTTAAGAAAGTGCGGCAACTGGAAATTCGCACACGCGGACTTGTCAACAACATTTTCAGTGGCGAGTATCACTCGGCGTTCAAGGGCAAGGGAATGGAGTTTGCTGAAGTGCGCGAGTATCAGTTCGGTGATGATGTGCGTTCAATTGACTGGAATGTTTCAGCACGGCGAGATGATGTCTTCGTTAAGGTCTATGAAGAAGAACGCGAGCAAACGTTAATGATTCTCTTCGATGCGTCAGGGTCTGGCGCATTTGGTTCTGCAAATCAGTTCAAGCGCGACTTAGCGGCAGAAATTTCTGCGACGCTGGCTTTCAGTGCTATCAAAAATAATGATAAAGTCGGACTGGCAATTTTTACCGACACGGTCGAGAAATTTGTGGCACCACGCAAAGGGCGCACACATGTGCTGAGACTGTTGCGAGAAATTTTCTTCTTTTCACCGAAGGGACGCACCACAAACATCGCCGCAGCACTGGACTTTGCTATCCGCGTGCTCAAACGGCGTGCGATTGTTTTCCTCATCAGCGACCTGATGGACTCAGGATACATTGAAAAAATGAAGCTCATTAACAAAAAGCACGATTTTGTAGTGATTCACATAACGGATCCCCGAGAGCTTGCACTGCCGCCCATAGGGCTGCTGGAGCTGGAAGATGCGGAAACAGGAGAACATATCGTGGTCGACACATTTGATACAACCTTTCTCAAAAGCTACGAAAGTCGGATTGCGCAACTTCATTCAAACCGAAAAGCACAATTGCAGCGCTTGCAAATTGACGTGGTGCAAGTGTCCACGCATCAATCTTACATCCAACCACTGGCAAACTTTTTCCGACAGCGTGAGTTGCGTCAAGCGTTTTGAGGGCCTTTCTGAGCGCAGCTAAATCTCTCGAGGGGAATACAGTCGAGCACTGCGACAAGTGACTTAATCTGTCTCTGTCAGTGTAAGACGCAACCAATCCAATGCAGCTTGTGAGAAAAGTTCCTTGTTTTGCAAGCGGTCCTTGGTAAAATAAAGCGTTTTGGTTTTAACTTGGTTGCCAAGCTTGTGATTGGTAGCTAAGCCAAGGCAGAGCATCCCGACAGGCTTGGCATCAGAGCCCCCGCTGGGGCCAGCAATACCCGTAGTGGCGATGGCGATGTCAGCACCTGACTTTGCCAAGCATCCGATAGCCATCTCGCGCGCCACTTCTTCACTGACGGCACCAAATTCCGCCAGCGTTTCATGCCTCACCCCAAGCGAGCGCTCTTTTGCGGCATTGTTGTATGTTACAAAGCTCTGCAAAAAGTAACTCGAAGAGCCGGGCACATTGGTAATGCGATGCGCAATCAATCCCCCTGTGCACGATTCGGCAGTGGCAAGCGTCAGCCGGCGTGCCTGTAACAATTTCCCAACTACAGCTTCAATCGGTTGATCATCAGTGGCGTAGAGATACTTCCGAAGACGACGGGTAATGAAATCTACAACCGCTGAATTTTCTTGCTCAACTTGCTCGCGGTCGGTGCCGCGTGTGGTGATTCGGAGTTTCACATGGGTTGTTTGTGGAAGATAGGCTAAGGTGGTCTGAGGTAAGAGAAAGGCTTTTTCATCGCCCAGAAGCTCTGAAATCTGCGATTCACCAATGCCGCTGGTCATCAGATGGGTGTGCTTAATGTAGGTCTTTGAGAGCGGTGCAAAGTAAGGCAAAACAGAGCGGCGCATCATTTCTTGCATTTCAATAGGCACACCAGGCATCACAACCACATATCGCTCAGGGTAGCTTGGCAAGTGATGCAAAATCATACCGGGAGCCGTGCCACAAGAATTTTGCAGCACGAGAGCACCCCGAAGGACTTCGGCTTGTGAGCGGTTGATGTCAGGCATCTTGAGACCACGTCGTTGAAAAAGTGAGAGGCAATTCTGGTAGGCTTCCTCATTAAATTCGTACTCTAAGCCAAAAAGCTCGGCTAATGCTGCTTTGGTGATGTCATCATGTGTAGGACCTAAGCCACCTGTAAGCACGGCGATATCGACTTGTTCCAAAGAGGCTTTTAGTTCAGCTTGAATGATAGCTTTCTGGTCGCCCACGGTTACGATGCGACGCGTCGCAATGCCAATGCGATCGAACTCTTTTGCAATAAACGAAGCGTTGGTATTGACAACTTGCCCAATGATAAGCTCATCGCCGATAGAGAGAATATCCAGCTGCATTTGCATTGAGATTGAGATTCCGCACTGAGCTGCTCAAATGAAGGCATAGCAAAGATAGGACTTTTCTCGGCTTTTAGGCACAGAGCAACTCAGTGCAGAAAGAGGGTTTTAAACTGTGGCTGCCGAGGGAGTCGAGGAAGTTTTTTCGCTGGAGCTGTCTGACTTTGTAGATTCGGTGGACTTGCTGTGGCCGTTCTTGGCGGAGCTATTCTTGTAGTCGGTGTTGTAGAATCCTGTGCCCTTGAGCACAAAACCGCCTGCAGCGCTAATGACGCGTTGAAAAGTTTCCTTGCCGCAGCTGGTGCAAACGGTTAAAGCAGGTTCGGTAATGCGTTGTTGAATTTCAGCTTCATAGCCGCAGGCAAGGCAGCGATAGTCATACATTGGCATAGTCGTTCCCCTCCTTACGGTTTTGAAGTTGTTTTTTCCGCCGAGAGCAAACGCTTGGGACGTAGCGGAACGTTCCGCCGCTTCGGCGAAGAATTTTAGACAAGAAATTGGACGATTTCCGCCAAAAGCATCGCAAAAATATCCGTTGTGATTTGTGGCACAGATGTTGTAAGTTGAGACAGATACGCAGAGCGACAGTTGCCGCCACTTCGCTTTGCGTAAGCAGCAAGGCGGAAACTTAAACACCGTTCAAAATGGCAATCGAAAAATCAACTGGTGCCTCGAGCCTTGCGGAAGTCATTGACCGCATTTTAGACAAGGGCATCGTCATTGATGCATTTGCACGCGTCTCACTGGTTGGCATTGAACTGGTCGCCGTGGAAGCGCGCGTCGTGATTGCCTCCGTTGAGACCTATCTCAAATATGCCGAAGCAATTGGTCTGACCGCAACGGCTGCCTAAGGAATAGACTTGCTGACTTGCCCTTTGAAAGCAACCAAAGTGCATGTCACCGAGTCTAAGGCGCCAGAAATGAGAATTGCCATCGCAAAAAGCGGAACAAAGAGCAGAAAAACCTGTAGAACGATGCATAAGGCAACAGAGCCAGCGTCTATGACTGTACCTATTTCCTCAAGTGAAGCGACGGCATTATATCAAGAAGCTTTGCAGATTCTTCAGAGCGCGCTGTGCTCAACGGGAATGCTTGTGAAAGCATTTGAAGAGACAACCACACAAGCACGCACGATGCATACTGAGTACGATGGAGTGTTGCGTGCGTCCTTAGCCCAGCACTGCTCGGTGCGCTACAAAGATTTTGATCAGATGTTGCAACAGGCGCTGGCAGCGCAGCACCAATGCGAAAAAGAGCTATCGCTATCTTTACAGCAATTTCTGCAGGAGCAAACTGAGATAAGCCAAGAAGTCCTCACTGAGTTGGCGGCTTTGCCAGCAGCTCAGCAATCTGAGCGCCAGCGACGTGCTGAAGAGGTAGCAGCACTCACTAAAAAGTTTGCAGAGTTGCATCAAAGGCGCCGTGAAGAGCTATTAGAAATGCTAAGTGCGTTCAAGGCGGAGCAAGAGGCGTTTTCTATGCGCCTGCGCGAATGCTTGGCAGAGGCAAAGAAAATGCGTCTAAGAGACCTTCGAGAAATGTTCCAAGCTTTTGAGCGTGCGACGGCTGCACGCATTGCGCAAACTAAAGCTCGCCGGCAAGAAGTTGCCGAAATGCTCCAGCGCTTCAGGCAGCAACGCAAGAACAATTCTAAAAACCCGTAACATAATGACTTCGACGATGACCGTTTCAAGCAGCCCAACTATGCACGCCATTGTGGAAGGCATTAAAGTCGCTCGCCAAGAGCGAGCACGCAAAGCAATTGAGCGCGCAGAGTTTGTCAAGCAAATGCAAACAGAGACGGCTCGGCTGCGCAAAACTTTTGCTCACCAGCAAGAACAAGTTCGCAAAGAGAATGCAGCAAGAAAACAGCAAGTTGAAACAATGTTGGCGCAGCATCAAGCTGAGCTAAAAGCCGCCGTCAAGCAGCTCTCACAAAGGCATCAACAGTTAAGAGAGCGTTGCCGAGCTGAGCACAAAACCCTGCAGCTAATGATAAAACAGCAAGCCGTAGCGCTGCGTACCAACCTGAAAACAGCTGAGCAAACACGCCTGCAACAGCAGCAGGTCTTAATGAATCGCATTCACGATGTAATTTGCAGCAAGCAAGAAGAGGTGAAGCGCATTCAGCAAGAAGTTACGAAGCTAAGACAGCGTGCAAGAGAAGTGGTGCAAGCGTTTGCGCAAGAACACAAGCAAAATCAAGCAATTTGGGCTGAGCTATCACAGCAAAAGGCACTGAGTGTGCCAAAATCGACAAAGGTGGCAACAACCAAAGCAATGAATGAACTAAGCGAGCTGGAAAAGCAATTTGCCATCAATATCCCATTTGCAAAGCCAAAAAAATAACCACTAACCTGACTGTCTTGTGAAAACGATGAACGAAGAGATTAGCACCGTTATAGAGGCGTCGCCATTACCAGACTTTGTGGAAACCAAGTATGTCAAAGATTTGACCTACCGTGCTCTGACTTACATTGAGGCAGGTTTCCCAATTCACTTGCGTGGCGCCAGTGGCACAGGGAAAACCACACTAGCAATGCACATTGCAAGCAAGATTGGTCGCCCGATTGTGATGATTCACGGCGATGCAGAATACAAGACAAGCGACCTTGTTGGAGGTGAGTATGGCTACCATAGCCGGCGTGTTGTTGACCGCTTCCAATCACGAGTGCTCAAGGTGGAGGAAGATTTTGCCAAGCGTTGGGTCGACAGCCGCCTCACAGTGGCGTGCAAGTATGGCTTTACGCTGCTTTACGACGAATTTACACGCTCCCGCGCCGAAGCGAACAATGTATTGCTGTCAGTGTTGCAAGAAAAAATTTTAGACATTCCCGCAGCACGTGCAGGGGAAGATGGCTACCTGAAGGTGCACCCAAACTTTGTAGGCATCTTCACTAGCAATCCAGAAGAATACGCAGGGGTGCATAAGGCGGCCGATGCGCTCCGTGACCGAATGATTACCATTGATTTGGACTATCCTGATTTTGAGACCGAAGTGGCAATTGTCATGGCAAAATCTAAGCTCTCGCAAGCTGATGCAGAAGAAATTGTCTCAATTGTGCGGGCGCTACGCGAGAGCGGTCGCTGTGAATTTGCACCAACGGTGCGTGCCGCGATTATGATTTCTAAGACCTTAGCCGTGCAGCGCACCAAAATCTATCAACCGCCTGATTTCTTTTTGCAAATCTGTCAGGATATCTTGGCATCGGAGACTAGCCGCATTGGCTCAAAGACCAATCAAGAAGAAGTTCGTAGCCTTGTAAAAAAACTGGTCGAGCGGTCGCGCCTCTATCGTGAAACCGCTATCGCCAGCAAAGTGCCACTGCCGCGAAGTGCGGAAGCAAACTTGCATGTATTGCGCTCAGAAAAACTCGCTAAGTAACTGCTCGCCAATCGTGCTATGAACTTTGAAGAAGCGGCAAAAAAGGTGATTACATTTGTCGGTGCGATGACGGGTAGCACGGCAAAGCTCATTCGGCTCGAGAAAGTGTCAGATGGTTGGCTGGGTTACGCAGAGGTGTATGAAGAAAGTGCGTTCATCAAATCAATCGGTCTGCCAAGCCGCGTAATGGATCGCAACATTTATGAGGTAAAGCTCAATCCATCGCTGGAAGTGGTCGCCTTTGCGCGCAAAACCG
This sequence comes from Chloroherpetonaceae bacterium, assembly GCA_025056565.1. Classification (NCBI taxonomy): domain Bacteria; kingdom Pseudomonadati; phylum Chlorobiota; class Chlorobiia; order Chlorobiales; family Chloroherpetonaceae; species Chloroherpetonaceae bacterium. The sequence goes on from JANWWA010000005.1 coordinate 67,539, forward strand.
ACAGTGAGGTGCTATGAGCAAAGATGGCATCACCTACTCCACTGGCAGCAGCTCACTGGCCGATATTTTGGAGCGCGTCTTAGACAAAGGCGTGGTCATTGCTGGCGACATTAAGGTCAATCTGGCAGATGTAGAGCTGCTTAGCATTAAAATTCGTCTGGTAATTTGCTCCGTCGAGAAAGCAATGCAAATGGGCATCAATTGGTGGCAGAGCGACCCAATGCTGTCCAGCGAAGCACGCACCAAAGAATTAGAGCAAGAAAACATAGAACTCAAAGCGCGGCTTGAAGCGCTCGAGAAGCAACTTTCAACGCTTTTGCCGCCGCAACCTAAACCCTAAGTAGGCAATGGCAACCATGAAGACGATTAGCGCTATTAAGTCAGCTCGCAGCCTCAAGCGCATCCCAAGATCCAAAACTGCAAAGCCTGTCGGTCCTAGCGGCAACTATCTCAATCTTTATGTGCTCTCCACCGAAAAAGAACGCTTGGAAAAGGAACTGGCGGCAGTAGAGCGACGACGCAGTGAAATCATCAAGCAACTAGCGAATGTAATGAAAGAAATCGAGGAGCTGACGAAAAAGCATCTGAAAGAGAGTGAAAAAAAACAGCCTGATAAGCCGTTCAAGACAATGTCGCTAAACTACTAACGAGGATAGAACGATGGCACAAGAAAAGTCCAAGGATCCAGTTAGCACCATTCTGGAAGGCATTGAGCGACTGGCACAGCTGGCAGAAACTCTGCAGCAGAAAGCAGAAACCTTCTCAAGAGAAGGAGAGATTGATTTAAGTGCCCTTAAAGAGGGAATGAAGGCTCGATACAGCATTGCTCTAAAGACGGTTTCAGGAGGAAATGCAGCGCGTGCTGCACGCTTTACCACTAAGTTTACTTCATCGGCAAGCGTGCGCCAGCAGCCAAGTAACTCTGCTTCTGTGCCAAAAACTATTGAGCCTGACACAGACCTCTTCGTAGAAGCGACGGCAATTAAAATCTATGTGCAGTTGCCCGGTGTGCAAGAAAAAGATATTCGGCTCGTGCTGCGAGGTGACATTTTAGAGCTGGAAGCGAAGGGTACACGGCAACATTTTTACAAGGAAATTTTGCTGCCTAAGCCTGTTCAGCCCAGTTCGCTGGAAAAGCATCTACGCAATGGTGTGTTGGAGATTAGCCTGTGGCTGTCGGTCTAATCTCTTTCAAAAACAAAAGGTAGCTCAGTGAGTGACTAATATCCTGCGGCTTGCCCATCTTTGCGTGATTCTGAAGCGCCGTAGTAGACCTTATTTTTCGCATCATACATTATGGCTTGGTAACCGCCATAGCTGCTCAAACCGTAGCCAACACGATGACCGAGCTTCAGAAGCTCGCGTATGGTTTCGTGTGCAAATCCAGTTTCCAGCAGAACCGTGCCGCCATCTGTCATTTTTTCGCCCGTAGGTTCAGAGGAGCCTTCGTGTGCAATGCGAGGAGCATCACCTGCTTCTTGAATGTTCATTCCGTAGTCAATAATGTTCATCAAGATTTGCACATGTCCAAGCGGTTGAAATTCACCGCCCATTACGCCAAAGCTCAGGAAAGGCTCTCCGTCTTTGGTAACGAAAGCAGGAATAATCGTATGGAATGGACGCTTATGAGGGGCATACACGTTTGCATCGCCTTCATTTAGCGAGAACAGTTCTCCACGGTTCTGTAGCATAAAACCAAGTCCATCTGGCACCATACCTGACCCCATGCCACGATAATTGCTCTGAATCAGCGAGACCATATTGCCGTCTTTATCCGCTGTGGTAAGGTAAATGGTGCCACCCTCTTTAAGGGCAGGATTCCCTGCTTCAATGCGGCGTGCTGCACGCTCCATGCTGATGAGTTTGCGCCGTTCATTGGCATACTCTTTCGAAATCAGTGCAGCAACTGGCACCTTGGCAAAGTCAGGGTCAGCGTAATATTTGGCGCGGTCTTCAAACGCAAGTTTCTTTGCTTCTACGAATAAGTGGATATGCTCTTTGCTGCCAAAAGGGATTTTCTGAAAGTCGTATCCTTCCAAGATGTTTAGCATCTGCAAAGCAGCAATGCCTTGACTATTGGGCGGCAGTTCCCAAACCGTATAGCCACGATAAGTGGTAGAAACGGGCTCGACCCACTCAGACTTATGGTCTTCAAAATCTTTTGCGGTCAGAAAGCCACCTTGCGCTTTCATAAAGGTCTCAATGATTTTGGGAATCTCACCCTTGTAGAATGCGTCTCGGCCACCGTTTGCAATTTTCTCGAGCGTATTGGCAAGAAGAGGGTTTTTGAAGATTTCGCCTTTCTTGGGAGTGCGCCCATTAGGGGCATAGACTTCTTTCACATTTGGAAACTGCGCAAGGGCTGCAACATTACGCTCCCAGTAGTAAGCAATCAGCTCTGAGACAGGGAAGCCCTCGCGGGCATACTTGATGGCAGGGGCGAGCAAAGTTTTCATCGGCAGTTTGCCAAACCGCTTATGTAACTCAAACCAGCCATCTACACAACCGGGCACACTCACAGGCAGCGGCCCGACGGAAGGAATTCGCTTTAAGCCACGGTCTTTGAACTCTTTAAGTGTAAGCGCATAAGGGGAGCGACCGCTGGCATTGAGCCCATAGAGTTTTTTGGTTTTGGCATCCCAGACAATTGCAAACAAGTCGCCGCCGATACCACAGCCTGTCGGTTCCATAAGCCCGAGTGCAGCGTTGGCTGCAATCGCCGCATCAACTGCGGTGCCGCCTTGCCGCAAAATATCAAGCCCAATCTGGGTAGCAAGGGGCTGGCTAGTGCAAACCATTCCGTTCTGTGCAATCACTTCTGAGCGTGTGGCAAAGCTCTTGCCTGTGATACGGTCTTGTGCCCAAAGCAAGAGCGAAATGTTAGCAAGCCATATAAAGAGTGCAAACACAGTCAAAAGTAATTTTCTCATCTTGCTTCTTTGCTGGTTTGTTTGATAACCTGAATATAATCCGTGCAGCCTTGAATGCAACTTTTCGTAAAGAAAAAGTGCCCACTGCAACCTAAACGAAAAGGGACAGCTATGGAACTTATTTTGCTAACCGTCTTCGGTTTTCTCGTGCTGCTCTTCTTAGTGCTATTCTTTGGCTGCGAAAGTGTATCGTCACTGTTCAACGACGAAGCGCGGCAAGAGGCACCATCACGGCTGAGAAAGAAGCGGTATGAAGATTTGCACCAAGTGTCGCGGTAAAGAATGTCTGCATCACGCCGTTTGTCGGTTTAGCACATATCGCCGCAGCAGGTAGTCGACACCGAAGAAAAGCGATACGAAAAGCACATCGCCGAGAACTTGATTGCGGAAAAATGGAATCGCAGCCACATAGCAAGCAATAAGCCCTTCTATGGTATAACCATACCACCCACTGAGCCACACGCCAAAGTTTGTAATCACAAAGAAGCTCACTGAAGAGAGAAGAGTGCCCGCTGCCAACCGCCCGTAGCTAAACTGCGCGCGAATCCAGAAGCCTATTGCAGAAACGCAGGCAAAAGCACCATAGACATACCACATGCCGCTATGAATACCCGGAAAAGGCGACAGCCCTATGCGATACATCAGTTCCAAGATACCGTCGGAAAGCAGCATAGCGGCTAGTGGGATAAGGAAAGCTCGCCTCTTATCCGTGATTTTGTTTGCGCCATAGAGTGCTACAGCGGAAATCGCAGTAAAGTTTGCTGGGTGCGGCAGCACGCGTGAGAGCGCGCCCAAAAAAACTAGAATGGATTCCATCATTTTGAGTTTGCGTTTTAGTAAAGTTACAAAGATTTTGATGCCCAGTGCAAGATAGTAGGCAGAAGCGCGAATTGGGGGAGCGTCGAAGGATATCGCAAGGTGTGTGCAGGAGCGAACGCTGTGGCGTCAGCAAAGACGGGTGTATCGAGGATTTCCCAGTAAGAAAGCCGTGCTGCTGAGTCTGAAAAGTTGTGGTGAGCGTCTAGACAATGCGACGGCACGCCACAGTCGCGACTCCTGGTCTTGATGCTCATCAAGACGTTGGCGCAAAGAACAAAGTCTGGCCTTTGGTTCCGACTCGGTCAGAATTGTCTCCTTCAAAAGATGAGGGGTAATTTTGTATCCCTTCAGTCTTCTCTGCCAACAACGGCAACCAATGTCTCAATCGGGCGCGGCGTTTTAAATTCGTTGATGTTAATCACGCGCAGCAGCGCAATAGCAACAAAGAGCAAAATCATTTCAACGGTAAATGCCGTTGCATAACCAACGTAGTGATTGCTCGAGAGCCAGAGTGAAAGGTCACGAATTGCGCCGCCAGTTGTATTAGCGACGAAGTTGGCTAAGGCTTGTGCAGCACCCCACACGCCCATAAAGACACCCGCATTTTCTTTGGTGGTCATATCCATCATAATCGTGAGTGTGCCAACTGTAAGAGCGCCATTACCGATTCCCAAGAGAAAAACCCCTGCCTTGAACATCGCTTCACTAACCAGCGGCGAGAGGCAGATGACCAAGAACCCAACAGCCGAGGCGGCACAGCCTAAGTAGGTTGTGCGCTTCTTGCCAATGCGATTAACAAAAAAGAGACCCAGTGTCAGAATGCCTAACATCGTGCCCATTCCCCAAAGCTGTGTGAGCTTAGCCGTCTCAGAGACGCTCATGCCGAAGAGTTCAGCACCAAAAGGCTCCAGAATGACATCTTGACCCTGAATGGCGACAACAGTAACGAACATAAAGATGAAGAATTCATAGACGGTCTTGTGCGCCAAAAGTGTTTTCATCGCATTCTTAAAGCTCATGTCGCGTTTCGTGTTCAAAACAATTTCGCTTTCTTTGGCAAATCGCTTCTCTGTGCCAAGCATAGCAAGCCAAGTGAAGAGAATAGCAAAGCCGCTGCCTATCCAAAATAGTGATATAAGGCGCTCCGTTGAAAAATCTTTGAGGTAGTTGCTCACTAGCCCAGAGACCAAAATGACACCAAAGATGAGCACAAACCAACCAACTGTTACCGCCTTTGCTTTATGCTTTTCACCAGCACTATCCGCAAGCAGAGCATAAAACATTGTGCCCGTCATATTGATGCCTAAACCGTAGAGCGTGAAAGCAAGAACAATGATAGCTAAGCCGAGCGCATAGTTATCTTTGACCAGCATTAAGCCGTGAACGGAAATCAGCACACCCATAACCAGAATCAAGTTACCCAAAATCACATGGGGTGTGCGGCGATAGCCGAAAAAGAGATGCGTATCGGAGTAGTAGCCAATGATAGGACGAATCCCAGCCATCAGGTTGTGCAGTCCAATCAAGACACCGACAATCCACGCATCAATTTGATATTCCACAATCATCACGCGATTGAGGGTGCTATTGAGCAGAACAAAGACAATCGCTGTTGAGAATTGCAACAGGCAAATCTGCAAGACACGCGGCAGTGGAATTTCCCGTGACAGGGTCTCTAACTCAAAGTTGCTGAGGCGGGTGTCGTCTCTGTGCAAGTCTATGGGTTGCCCCGTTGAGGGTGCAGCCAGTTTTGTGGAACTGGCGCTCAATGTGCTTGAGTTTGACTGCAGGTGCGACATATTTCTCTCCATTCTGTTTGCAAGGCACGGCAAAAACTTTTGACGCTTCAAATTTATACGCGCCTCTCGCACCAGCGTGATGAAATGGGCGTTTTTTGCAAAAAGCAGTGGTCGAGACGGTCGTTTTAGGAGCTAACTCTTTTCAAGTTTTCAGTCTGCATTGGGGATTCCAAATGGTGATTTTATGTTGACGCAGCTAAGGCATAACTCTGTCAGCGCCAGTTTGGCACGCTGAGTGGAACAAACAGTGCTGTGCGAAGACAATGAAAAAAATTTACCTTGACAGCGCTTCAACCACGCCGCTGGAGCCATGTGTGTGGGAAAAGTTGCAGCCGTATCTATCCACGCACTTTGGCAATGCGTCCTCTATTCATTCATTCGGGCAGCTAACAAAAGCAGTGTTGGAAGAAGCACGAAGCGAGCTGGCAAAGCAACTGGGAGCAAAGCCGGCTGAAATTTTCTTCACATCTGGCGGCACGGAAGCCAATAACTTTGCGCTGAAAGGTTTTGTGTTCTCAGCAATCCGAGAAAATGTGCCCGTGCGCATTATCAGTTCACGCTTGGAGCACAAAGCCGTGCTGGAAAGCCTGTCGTGGATTGAGACGGTGTGTCGCGTACCAGTTTGTTTCATCCAGCACGATACAGCTGGGCGACTCGACCTTGACGATTTGCGAAAACAACTGGCTGCTGAACGCACATCAAGAACATTGGTCAGCTTGATGCACGCAAATAATGAGCTGGGTAATCTCAATCCGATTGAACAGATTGCGGCGATGGTAAAAGAGTATGGTGCAGTGCTGCACACCGATGCCGTGCAATCAGTTGGCAAAGTGAAAATTGATGTAAAGCAGCTGGGCGCAGAGATGCTGTCACTTTCAGGGCATAAGTTCCACGCACCAAAAGGCATCGGAGCACTGTTTATTCGGCAAGGCACTCGAGTAGAACCACTCTTGCATGGTGGCAGCCATGAGCGCAATCTGCGAGCAGGCACAGAAAACTACGCCTTTGCTTTTGCACAAAGTGAAGCCCTACGGCGGGCAAACGAATCCATTGAACAGACAACAGCGCACATTGCAAGGCTGCAGCAGCTCTTTCTAAATGAGCTGGAAAAAAGTGAAGTGCCTTTTGAGCGAAACGGTGACAAGGAGAGGGCGTTGCCGCATATTGTCAATCTCACCTTCAAGTTAGCGGGACAAAGGAAACTGGCGCGTGACGTGCTGCTCTTGGCGTTAGATGCGGCAGGTGTGGCGGTGTCCAGCGGTAGTGCTTGCACCAGCGGCACAGAGAAGCCCTCTCATGTGCTGCTTGCGCTTGGAAAGAGCGAAGCAGAGGCACGTGCCAGCATACGTGTCTCTTTTTCAAAGCTCAACACGGCAGAAGAGGTAGTGGAGGCGGCGCAGCGCATTGCGGAGGTGGTGCGCAAACTGCAGTAGCACTATGGGCGAACGCCAATCGCAGAGACCATCATTGAGAGCACATAGAGCAACGTACCGAAAGAGTTATACCAAATAGCGCGCTCTTTGGGGTGGCGAATGAGAATTTGCTGCATAGGTTGCTGAATAAGCAGCAGAACAAAAGCAAATGTGGCGGCCACAAACTGCGCTTTGATAATGAGAATACCTAATGCAATGACTTGGGCAGCATTCATCACCGCACAGGCAAGCATCGCAGCGCGCCGCTCACCGAGCTGCACGGGAATAGAGCGCACCCCACGAATGCGGTCGCCAATGACCGATTTGAAATCGTTGAGCGTCATAATGCCGTGTGCTCCCAGTGAGAAAACGATAGCCAACCCGATAGATTCAGCGCTTGGCATCCCTTTCGTGAGTGAAAAACTGCCCGTTAGCCACGCCACGCCTTCGTAAGCCAGTCCGACCACTAAATTGCCGAACCAGCCATTGTTTTTAGCGCGTAGCGGCGGTCCTGAATAGATGTGCGACATGAGGACACTTGCGAATGAAATCGCTAGCACAAAGGGGTGGATCCAGTAGGAGATAATAAACGCAAGGCCGATGAGCGTAAAGGTTACAATCCAACTGGCCGATTTGGAAATAAGTCCTGCTGGAATCGGTCGGTCAGGCTCGTTGATGGCATCGACTTCGCGGTCAAAATAGTCGTTCATTGTTTGCGACATAGCGCACATAAGAGGGCCAGCCAAGATTAGGCCTGCAACAACAATGTGCCAGTTTGCAAGCAAATCTGCGCCAGTGGAGACTGCGCCACACAGAAAAGCCCACATCGGTGGAAACCATGTAACGGGCTTCATTAAGCGTGGAATGGCGCGAACATCCAAACGAATGCCGGGACGATTAACATTATCCAAAGCGGCTCTGATTTTAGCAAGTTTTGCTTCATCGAGCGAAGCGCGCTGAATTTCCAGCTGTAAAGCCTGACGGGCTTCATCAGATAGCGTTGGGAGCGACTCAATCGTTGGTGAACTCATACTTCCATCACAGAGAGCGGCGTGGTTGAATGAATAAGACTCTTACAAGTTACGCCTTTTTATGCGTTTTGAAAACGTGATGCATGCGTGTCATAGCAATGTGCAGCCGTCTCAGACTGGAGCACATACTGGCGCAAAACCCCTGCAAAGGCAGGCGTATCTTCCAGCATAGGCAAATGCCCAAGTGATGGGAAACGCACAAATGTAGTGGGTGCTGAGGTGTGTAACTGACGCTTTTCAAAAAGCGTAATCATTCCAGCAGGCGGGATTGTGCGGTCTTTGTCGCCAACGATGAGGCACATTGGCGCATTCGCCGTCAGCAGATGCTCCGTGTAGCGAAGTGAAATATCATGGCGCAGCGAGAATGTGCCGACCGCTGTCGCCGCATCATCATCAACCGTCAAGAAGTCTTCAAGAATGATATTGGCATATTCGGTTGGAATCGGGCGAGAAGCGGCTTTGGCAATAAAGGCGTGCCGAAGCGGCGCATACTTGAAGAGCCGTTTAGCGCTCATCGTGGCGCGCAGAAACGTAGCAAGCATCTGCATCTGAAAGCGCAGGTCAGCGGCGCTGTATTCGAAAATGCCACAGGCAATAATTGTAAGCGAGGCAGCGCGTGAAGCATATCGGTGAAAAAGTTCTGCCGCCACCATTGAGCCCATTGAATGCCCAACGATGTGCAGCGGTGCATCGACACCAAGTCGAAGATGCTCAATGAGAGCACTGGCTTCATCAGCAAAGCCCTCAATAGTGAATGAAGGACGATGCTGACGAAATCGCGTGCGCCCTGTGCCACTCTGGTCAAAGGTAACGGTTCGGCAAGCATCGGCAAGTGCCTCAATCGTTGGTTGCCAGTATCGTCCGGAAAGCGCCCAACCGTTGATGAATAAAATCGTGGGCTTCTGGCGGTGATGTGGGTCATGACTGGCGCTATCTTCGTAGTATAAATCACAGCGCGCCGTAGAAAGTATGCTCATAGTCTCCTCCTAAAATGTACTATGCAAAGTGCTCAATGAAGTGCGAAAGCCGACGCAAAATAGGAAAGTCGGCTATCACAAAGTAAAAGTTGACATAGTAAGTTTGCAAAAAGCTTGAATGAGAAATATGAATTGGCAAAAGTGAAAGAAGCGACCGCCAACGCCAATACCAAAAATCCGTGATGTAGAAAAGAAAGCCCATCGCGCAGTGTGCTTAAATTTAAGTGCGCCCAAAAACATACTGCTTCCTGAACTGCTGACTACGACCGTAGAAAAATTTAGCGAAATTCACTGCGTGCTTCAAAAGCAGTGTCTGTATCACAAATCGGTTTTTGTGCAAAACTAAACTTGACCAAAACGACCAAACAATGCCTATAAAACGCAGAGCCGTAATTTTTAGCGGAGCAGGACTTTCTGCCGAAAGCGGCTTAGCGACGTTTCGCGACAGCGGAGGACTGTGGGAAAATCATCGCATTGAAGATGTGGCATCGCCAGAGGGCTGGCAGCGCAATCCAAAGCTGGTGCTGGACTTCTATGCGGAGCGGTTTCGGCGATACCGTGCCTGCCAACCCAATGCGGCACACTATGCAATTGCGCGTCTGCAGGAAAAATTTGAAGTCATTAATATCACGCAAAACATTGATACGCTCTTGGAGCAAGCAGGCTGCCAGACAGTGTGGCATTTGCACGGGCGCGCCGATATGCAAAAGTGTGAGTGGCATTATGACATTTTTGCTGATGGCGACCCACGTTTTCGGTGCGATTTCAAATCACCAATCACTAAGCCGATAGAGTGGGGGGATAGGTGTCCAAAGTGTGGCGGTCAGCTTCGACCCGATGTGGTCTGGTTTGGTGAAGCCGTTGATATGCGCCGCCCATATTTGGAAGAGCTGATTGACACCGCAGAAATCTTTATCGGTGTCGGCACTTCTGCACAGGTCTATCCTGCTGCAGGCTTGCTGACGCTCTTTGCCGATACACCAAGAAAATTTTTCATTGACCCAAATCCAGCTGTAGAAATGCTCTACGGCTTTCAAGTCTTCAAAGGCAAAGCCGCCGAAGAAATGCCAAAGTTGGTAGAGCAGCTGTTGCAAGATTGAGAAAGAGTGTCGAAAGAGCGCTTCTGAGGCAAGCTTGCTCCAAAGAAGGGCTGCAAGTAACAATGCAGAGGTCGTGCAGTCAGCTTCAAAACGAGAAGCGCACGGTGGTCTGCGGAATAAGCTCGCCTGTGAGAGGGTTGGTTGAAAAGTCCAAACCAGCTTTGAAGCGGCGATTGTATTCGCTCGTGGCAAGCACTGCATCAACCACGCTGAGCAGATGATTGAGAATGATGAAGTAAGAGACCACTGTAGCACGGTTCAAAATGTCGTTGAATTCTTGGCGACGAATGCCATAGTTTAGGAAGTGTTGGCTGGCGGGAGGAAAGGCATTGCTCAGCTGGCGCACATCAAAGTCGTCCCAGCCGATTGCATACTCGCTATATTTGCCGATGAGTTCGTAGTATTGTTGCGTGCCGAAAGGCGAGAGCGTGTGTGAGAAGGTTGCCCCATTTGCAAAAACGGCTTGCCGCTCAAAGGCATTGAGAAAACGAAAGTCTTTGTTGCGAATTTCATTGAGTCGTGCTGTGCTGCCAAGCTCAAGTGCCAGATTACGCAGTGTCGCATTAGGGTGATTGCGGAAAATTTGTGAAAGGCGGTCGGCGTAGCGCACTGCACTCCAGCGGGAAAGACCGTCGTTCAACTCAGAAGGGGCATCAGCAAAGTTTTTGTAATCAATTGCAGCACGATTGCCTTGGTCAAGAAATCGGATGTGCAGCGCCCAAAGCACCGCTTCCAGCACTAAAAAGAGTCCAGCCCGCACATAGCTTTCTGCATAAAACTCACCAGCGCCGGGCAATGCAGCTGAGAACACAGCAGCAAGCACAGGCGAGCGCGGTCTTGCATCACGGTCTTGATATGCCTCAAACAACGGCGAAGGAAAGTGCCCTAAGGTCGGAGGGCGTAGGGTCTGCTCAAATCGGTGCTCAGCCTGAAGCAAAGCACAAAGCTGCAGTTCATCTATGAGCTTGACATGCCAACGTGCCTGTGCAAAAAGTGCGCTACTAAAGCTAAGCACGCAAAGAGTAAGGACAATTTTCATGTTCTTTTGACGCTATTTTCGCTGCTTTTTTGTGAGAACCACCTACTCTTCATCAAATACAATTTCTTTGGCATCTACTACACTTCCGTATCGGCAGAGAAGTTTTTGATGCACTTTACCACTACTGTCACGCACACGAATCGGGCAGCCGTAGCAGATGCCAATGCCGCATCCCATCGTCGATTCAATAGAGACTTCACAAGGAATGCCGTGTGAGTTGCAAAGTTTGCACAGCGCACTTAGCATTCGATTCGGACCACACCCAAACACACGCAACCGCTTGCCTTGAAAGGTAGGCAAGACCTGCTCAAACAAAGCAACCACTGTGCCTTTGTAGCCCAGTGAGCCGTCGTCCGTTGCGACTTGCACATTAGAAAGATAACGCGTAACAATGTCTTCAGCAGTGCGCGCACCGACAAAGTTATAGACTTCTTTTTGACGTGCCTCCAAAGCAGCTTGCAGCAGTGCCATCGGAGCAACACCAATTCCACCAGAGACTAAAAGGGCAAGATCGAAATCATCTTTGTCGTAGCCAAACGCATTGCCAAGCGGTGCAAGCGTTTGTAGAGTCTCACCTTCGCGGGCATCATAGAGCTGCTGTGTGCCAATGCCAACAACTTTGACCATAATTTCTACAATGTCGCCTTCAATGCGGTGCACACTAAATGGACGGCGCAGAAGGGGCACCAGTGAATCACTGGTTTTGATTTCAAGAAATTGACCTGCCTTGAGCACTGAGGCCAAGTACGGTGCATGCAAGCCCAGAATGTTAAGGCTGGGTGTCAGGTGCAAATTTCGCACGACGGGTAAGCGCTCATCGCGCACCAAAGTGTGAGCAGTGATTGTGTCAAACATCTTACTTCCCATTTGATGGTTCTTGCAAAATGCCCTTGCTTGAATCGGCGGCAGGCTGAAAAAGGTTTCTCCGTCTCAATTGTGTCTGCATATCCTCTTCGGATTTCTGCTTTGCCAGATTAGATAGAGAGTCGGGTGGCGTAGTCAATTTTTGCGTACCAAGTTTAGCTGCTCGAGCTTCTTCGACAAAAGCAAGTTTGTCTTTGACCGCGCGTGCCTCCTCTGAGTCTGGGTATTTTTTGACCAGTTGTGAATAAGCCTCAATCGCTGAATCAGGTAGGGCTAAGCCTTTTTCAAAAATAAAACCCCGTAGCAATAGAGCTTTGGGACGCAGCGCAGACTGTGGAAAGAAAACAAGAAGGCTGTCAAGAGTCTTCAAGGCAGTATGCGCGTGGTGGTGCTCGAATTGCTCGAGCGCAAGTGTGTAGAGGGCTTCGTCGTCTTCGTTGAGGTCGGTAGGAATAGGCAGTCCGAAGTGCTCACGGATACGCTTGGCATATTTGCTTTTGGGGTAGCGATCTAAAATAAGGCGGTAAATAGAGTCCTGCAGACGGGACTTTCTTTCTAAGCGATAGATTTCTGCAAGGGCATAAAGCAAAGGCGGTTTTTGAGCCTGTAAGTTTTTTTGCAAAGAGTCAGGAAAGGTGTGAAGGCTATCATCAATCATTTTCAGGGTAGCCTGATACCAGCGCGAGGCAGAATCAGGAATCAGCAGTGAAAGCTGGTAGAAGTTAGCAATTTCAGCGGCACGCAGAATGCGGTCGTATCGGTAGCGTGTGTAAGTTGCGCTATCTTGGGCACGCACGAAACTGACTTTCTGGCGCTTCGGCGCAGTGCGTGATTCAGCAGAGTCGCTAAAACTATCAATGCCGCCCAATTCGAGATATACGCTGCGGCGGTAATCGCGGCGGGTGCGAGGCTGAGTGCGTGAGGGGGCATTGAGACTAAGCATTGGCTTTCGTTCTGGCTTGGTCGCTGCGCTGCCAATACCTAACTGAATGACACTATCGAGCGCCTCGACAGTTTCGTAGAGCCGCAAAATTTTTTCCATCTGTTTAGCCGATTCGTCAATGAGTTTGCCTAACTCCCCTTGATTGAACTCAACTTTCGCGCTGTCATAGAAAGCAAGGGCAGCGGAAAAATCGCGTGAGATGTCGCGCTTGATGTGTCCCAAGCGAAGATAGCTGCGAGCCGCAAATTCCGTGCGTTTGTGCCGACGGATGATTTCAACGTAGAGGTCTAAGGCACGACCTAATCGGTCTTGCAGCTCGTAGCATTGAGCAAGTTCGTAGCGCACTTCGGGGAATTTGTCAAGGTATTTGTCATCGGCAAGAATGCGTTGAAAAGCGCGAATGGCATGGTCGTAATCACCTTGCTCACGGAGGTCAAGGGCATAGCTCAGCATCGCCGCATATTGCAGCTCAAAGTCCGGGTCAAGTGAGAGCACCATCTGGTAGTATCGAGCGGCAGACTTGAAGTCGCCCAGTCGGTCATAGATGCGTGCGAGCACAAAGGCTGCACGAGCCTTCTGTTCAATATCCACAGCCAGTGGCAAGCCTTGCTCAATTTGTTTGATGGCTTCTTGGTAATCTTCACGGCGAATCGCCAATTCTGCCAGAGCAAAGTGGGCATCAGAGCGAACGGCATTGGTAGTTTTGGGCGAGGCAATCACAGACCCCAAAACTTCACGTGCTTTTTCAGTTTCCTCTTGCTGAGCAAGACAGCGTCCATACCAAAAAGTAGCGGCATCTAAGACATCGCTGTCAGTATAGTTGGTCAGCACTTCTTTAAACTTGCGTTCTGCAGGCTGAAATTCTCGCTGGTAGTAGTAAGCGCGTCCCATCAACAGCAGTGCATTATCTGCGATAGAGCTATTAGGATGTGCTTTGAGCACGAGGGCGGTTTTTTCAATTACACGGTCAAAAAACTGTTTCCCTTGCGCCGCGTTTTCAAGTGAGACGAAGATTTGCAAGCGAGCGTTTCGGTCGTAGCTCACTGAACCCTTCATGGCTTTCAGACCTTTCTCATACTCGACAGTGGCATTGTAGTAAGCGTTGAAGAAAGCGGTAAATTCGTGGTAAAGGTTTGCAATCGTGCTCTGGTCGTCAGGACTGCACGCAGAAAGAAGGGAGCAGATAAGCAGCAACGCACTCTTTCTCAAAATATCGTGTCGTGTATCTTTCACGCAGTCTGGAAATTGAGTGTTCAGAGCAATGCAAAATCGGATTTTTTCCAAAACCGTGAAAGGACACGGCCGAAACCAATGCGTGGGAAGGTAGCGCGCACAAATCACGCACGAACTCGACGTAAGTGTGTGGTATCAGGTAATAATCAGGCGATGGTCCAAAGGTCTGGCAAAAGCTTAGTTCGGGCTGCACGGCTTTTACGGAGGAGAAAAACTGCGCTTTTGAGCGATTTTCGCAGTTTTTGAGTGAGGTGGCGTGTCAGCGGAGTATTGGGGGATTTTAGGTGGCGGAGGAAGAGGGACTCGAACCCCCACAGGCTTGCGCCCGGCAGTTTTCAAGACTGCTGCCATACCAATTAGGCGATTCCTCCAACTTTTTAGGGTTGCAAATATACGCCAGTCATAATTTTCACGCAACCTGATGCAGAACAAACCTACGGTGTCTGCGCACGAGACACGCTAATCTGCACCGCAGGCTTGGAAGCAGCTTCACCATGGCAAGCACTGCTCTGAAAGCAACCCGTGCACAATTCCGCCAAAGAAAGTTTCGTGGCGCAACGCGGACACTTGGTAATAAAGGGATTCGTAACCTGAAACCCACAAGTCGGACACCGACGCGATAGCTGCTCAGGCAGCATAGACCCCGACGCATGAACTGAACACGATGACATAGTAGGAATTGTGTGTTATGCCACTTTCATCTTTTCAGCTTCATACCACTCCACCACACGTTCCAATGCCACATTTGCTCCACACATAATCGCCACAATGGTCTCGCCTTTCTGTACAGGAATTTTCTTCGTTAGCAGCGCAGCAATGCAGCACGATGCGGCAGGCTCGACCAGCAGTTTCTCTTCTTGCAACAGCTCTAAAAGTGATTGAATTGCCTCCTCATCTGAGACCACCACAAGGTCTTCAACATAGTTGGTGATAATCTCGAACTGTCGCTGTCCAGTCTTGCGCGCGCCTAAACTTTCTGCAACCGATGTAATTGCCGGCAGTTCCACAATCCGACCTGCGGCACGGCTAAGATACAGCCGGTTAGCACCTTCCGTTTCCACACCATAAACTTTTGTATGCGGAGAGAAGTGTCTAACGGCAGAAATAATGCCCGAAATTAGGCCGCCGCCACCAATGGAGACCACAATTGCGTCAATTTTGGGTAGTTGCGTGATAAGTTCCAACACAATAGTGCCTTGCCCTGCCATGACGTGCAAGTGGTCGAAAGCAGGGATGTAGGCTTTGCCCTCTTGCTCAGCGACCGACATAGCCAACGCATTGGCTTCATCCCACGACTCACCATGCAGGATAATTTGGGCGCCCAATCGCTCAATGCGCTCGAGCTTAACCTTGGGGGTTTTCTCAGGCAAATAAATCGTGGCAGAAATGCCTAATTTGTTGGCAGCCAGTGCCACTGCCATGCCGTGATTGCCCGCTGAGGCAGAAATGACGCCTCTCTGACGCTGCGACTCACTTAAAGCCAAAATCGCATTGGTTGCACCGCGCACTTTGAAAGAATTAGTGGGTTGCAAGGTCTCCAACTTCAAAAAAAGCTGAGCCCCTAGCTTTGAAGTAAAATAGCGCGATGGAATGACAGGCGTTGGCAAAAGGTATGGTTTGAGTCGGGCGGCGGCAGCCTCAATTTCCGATTTCTCAATGAGCATAGTTAATTGGATTGGTTTGAGCCGTGAATCTAACACATTGACAAGGGAATGCCAACGCTCCCGCTCAGTTCAAAGCACCCTTGCAACCACGCCGCCGATTGAAAAAGCTAGTCCCCAACTACCAAACCAAATCGTCATTGCTTCACGGAGACCGCGCTCTTTGAGCAGAACCATCAGGCTCGCAATGCACGGCACAAAGAGTGTAATGACCGTGAGCGAGACAACAATCTGCTTTGGCGTCATCGCCAGTTCATAAAGTCCTGCAGCACCAAAATCCCGACGCACCATACCCATTACAAATGCGCGCGCAGCTTCAGCAGGAAGCCCTAACCAATTGGTCGTGATGGGCTCAAAAAGGCTCACCCACGCTTCCAGCAAGCCTGTTACTTGCATTGTCGAGACCAAAAGCGCCCCAATAAAAAACCACGGCGAAGCTTCTTTCATAAAGCTCAGTGTCTTAATCCAAGTTTTCTTCGCTATGTTTTCAATGCGTGGTAGGCGCATCGGCGGCAAATCAATAAGCAGCGCAGACGATTTGCCGGGCAAAATTTTATCAATTGCCGTGCCAATACCAACAAGATTGGCTAAGATGATGAAGAAGAAAATAAGTGTGTACTCGCCGCCTGCTTTGGTAAGAAGAGCCGTAATGACTGCCAGTTGCGCAGAGCAGGGAATAGCAAAGTTGAGAATGGAAGCAGCAATAGTTTTTTCACGCGAGGTATTAAGTAGGCGCGTGGTAATGGTAGCCATTGTAACGCAACCAAAACCCAAAATAATCGGGATAACGGCACGACCGTTTAGCCCCATGGCAGTAAAGAGCCGGTCTACCATTGTGGCAAGTCGTGGCAAATACCCACAGTCTTCCAAAACGGCAAGAAAAAGGTAAAAGCCAATGATAAGCGGCAAAAGCAGGAAAAGTAGATATGTAACGGTCATAGTGATAGCGCCAAACTCACCTGCTAAAATCACCACGATTTTGCCCCAAAGCGTCTCGGTTGAAAAATCGAAGCGTTGCATCACGTCTTTTCCCTCCGTAAAGGTTTGCAAGGCTGTTAGCAGTGCAGGGTCTTGATAAGTGCCCTTTGGAAAATCAAAGACCTGCATCTCAACGGTCTTGTCTTCTCCGGACTCATCTTTTTGCAGCACTTCAACCGTGATGCGCACAGGTGTAATAAGTGCAAAAAGGTGCTTGACCGCTGGCTCCCAGCGCTTATTGCCAAGCTCCACTTCCAAATGTCCCACTACACGCTGCGCAACCAGCACTCCCACCACTTGATAAATCAACCACAGAGCCAAGAGCAAAAAAGGAATACCTGTAACGGGGTTGATGGTCCACTGTCCAAGTTTTTCGCTGAGCTTTGCGCTCCACTTTGCGTCAGACGTTTGGCGATAGACTTTGGTCAGAATTTGATTGACACGATTACGTCGAGCTACATAGATTTCTTCACGCTGGTTAATTGGGGCAAGGCTATGCCGCTCGGCAATGACTTCATCGCCCTCAAGAATCATCAAGGCATCGGCGGCAGGATTGTCAGTAGGTTTAAGCTGCGGCACAATGCGCTGAATGTGTTGCTGCAGGGCAGTGTCAGAGTGTCCAACTCGAGCGTGCGGGAGCGCAGCCTCTAACTGCTCAAACCCCTTTTTCCGAATCGCCACAACAGGCACAACAGGCACACCAAGCAACGCTTCCAATTCAGCAACGTCAATCTCTAAGCCTGCTTGCTCCAGAGCGTCCATCATATTGAGCGCAACGACCAGCTTGAAGCGCATATCAATCAGTTGCAGCGTGAGAAATAAATCGCGCTCGAGGTTAGTCGCATCAACGACATTCAGCACCACATCAGCCGCCAGCACTGTGTCGCGCGCCACGCGCTCTTCATCATTAAAGGAGCTGACGCCGTAGATACCCGGCGTATCAAACACATCGTAATGCTTGTAGCGTCCGTGTGCAATCTCGACCGTTGTGCCCGGATAGTTGGAGACATCGACATATAGACCACTGAAGTGATTAAAGAACACCGATTTCCCCACATTCGGATTGCCTACCAGCACCAGACGAGGGCGTTGCGTGAGTGGCGGTTGGGCGTGCTGGGGCATCTCGGCGGAGACCAGCGATGCCGCAGGTAGTTCAAGTGTCAGTTTCTCCATTGGTTGAAATGTTAAGTTCCTACTGAGCAAGCAACTCTACCCAGATTTTGTCGGCAATCTCTCTACCAAGCGCCACTTCCTGACGCTGATGCTTGATGACAATTGGGCCAGCTGGCAAACGCTCAAAACACTTAGCCGTGCTGCCCTCGCCAAGTCCGAAGCGCAAAAGCTGCGTGCGAATTTGCCTGTCGTCAATGCGCACGACTTTGAAAGTGTCGCCTTTCCTGACTTCTCTGAGTAGAATCACAAGTGTTTATTTAGATTGAATCTAAATGAATGCTCACAAAGAACAAAACGATTTTTTAACACCTGCTGCAGGTCGCATGGCAACTACGGCTGGTTTGGGACAAGGGTGCTGTCGGAAGGCACTGCCGTAAAACTCGTCAGTCCCGCACCGAAAGGAAAGAGGTGAGGAATGGTAACAGGTAGTTTGCCTTTTGGCTCAATTTGTCCAGTAATAACCTTTACAGCGGCAATTTCTGAGACTTTCGCAGGACAGTATGCGCAGAGATAGACTGGCACATCTGGCACATCGACCACTGTGTAGGGCGTACCAAATGAGACCAAAATGAGTGGAATGTGCTTTTCCCGGCAGAGCTTAACAAGTGATTGCAAAAATTTAGTTTGGTCTCTATCCAGTCCAAACTTGCCTTCCCATGCCCGTGTATCGGCATATGAAGAGACAATTACAGCACCGGACTTTTCTGCAGCCTTGAGCGCAAATTTGAAATTTAGTTCATTGCTTTTGGGCAGCAGTTGCACGCGCAGCGTGTTCTGGTAATACTTTTGCAATTCGTCAAAGAAGCCTTTGCCGATGCTAAAGTTTTCAACGGTTTGGAGCGAGATATTCAGAACCCGTTTTTTCGGGTCATTGAGGCGGAGTGGCAAGATGCCACTGTCGTTGCGTAAGAGGGTAATAGAGCAGTCAGCCACCTCCTGCGCCAGCCATTGATGCTCACGAATGCCAACTTTGGTTTCAATGTCGTCAAGGCTGACGAAGCGTGAGCGGTTTAAGCCTAGCCACGCTTTCAGTGCCAGAATTTTGCGCACGGAGGCATTGATGCGCTCAACGCTAATGCGGTTTTCTTGCACAGCGCTGAAAATAGCAGCTTGCGCAGCCTTGATGTCAGGCGACATCAAAATCATATCGTTACCTGCCAACACTGCACGCACAGCCGCTTCGCCGACCTCAAAGTGTTTCCGGACGCCTTGCATACTCATGGCGTCGGTAACGATTAAGCCCTTGAAACCAAGTTCTTCCCGCAAAATTTTGGTGGTAATCTCAGGCGAAAGCGTAGCAGGAATTTTGTGAGACTGACTGATTTTAGGGAGCGCTAAGTGCCCAACCATCACACTGCCAACCCCTTGCTGAACAGCCCACTTGAAGGGTTTGAGTTCCACTGCGTCAAGCCGTGTACGCTCAAAAGGTAAAACAGGCAAATCTTTGTGGCTATCAATGTCGGTGTCTCCGTGTCCGGGAAAGTGCTTCGCCGTGGCAATCAACCCACCAGCTTGCGTGCCTTTGATAAAAGCAGCAGCCATTTGGTTGGTCAATGTCACATTTTCACTAAACGCACGCGTGTTAATGACAGGGTTACTCGGATTGTTGTTAAGGTCGACTGAGGGCGCGTAGTTTTGATGAATGCCCAAAGCACGGGCTTCTTTGGCAATAGCTTGCGCAACTCTGAAAGCATATTCGGGCTTGCGTGTGGCAGCAATAGCCATATTGTAGGGAAACTCTGTGGCGCGGTCAATGCGCATTGAAAGTCCCCATTCCATATCAGCGCTGATAAGAAGGGGCACTTTTGCAAGCCGCTGCAAGCGATTAGCCAGCATCGCCGCTTCGTACACATCGCCTTTGGAAAACATCACGCCACCGACTTTGCCAGTGCGCACCAGTTCAGCAATCGCTTCAAAGTCGGGGTTATCCGCACTCATATAAAGCGTGTATGTGAATGCACTAAACATCTGCCCAATTTTTTCCTCGAGCGAAAGCGTGCTAAGAAGCGAGTCAGCCCAAGCAGAGGGTGTGGTAAAAACTTCTTCGAGACTTGCCGCCACAATATGCTCAGTGGGCAAAGCGCGGTCTTTGCGTGCAACCAAAAGCTCTTTGGAGAGTGCTGTTTCGGAAAAAGGTTGGGCGTAGCCAAGTGCACTGAGATTCAGCACAATCGCTGTAAGCCACCCTGCCAGTGGGGAAAACACTTTGCCTAACATAGCCAATCGAAGTTCATAATACGATTCGTGAGTAAGCTACTGCGATATGTGCGCCTCGTCGGGCTGCGTAAAGCAGCACTGTACATGCTTATACCAAAGTCAGCCCAAATAGGTTTAAAGGTTTTGTTGAAATGACTCAATTGAATCTACCTTGCACCGATAAAACTTAGCGATAGTTTTCAAATTGCAAGGGTACTTCGAAGTCAAGCGACAAAAGATGCTTCTGCACGGCTTGCAGGTCATCAATTTGCTTGCCGCTAACACGAATGGCGTCACCTTGCACCTGCGTTTGCACTTTGAGCTTGAGGTCTTTGATGGCAGCCGTAATTTTTTTGGAAACCTCTTTGCTAAGACCTTGCTTGAGCTTAACCTTCTGGCGTACGCTATTGTGCGAAGCCGGCTCGAGCTTGCCATACTCGAGTGCTTTAATTGAAATGCCACGCTTAATCAGTTTGGATTGCAGCACATCAATCACAGATTTTAGTGTAAATTCGCTGGCAGATTGCAGGGTTAGTTCCATCTCCTTGGGGTTGAAGAGAATTTCTGAGTTTGTATCCTTGAGGTCGTAGCGCTGTTGAATTTCTTTTCTTGCTTGATTAAGGGCATTGTCAAGTTCCTGCATTGGAATTTTCGAGACAATGTCAAAGGAATGCTCCGTTGCCATTGTGCGTTACTGGTTTCCAGTTTTCGGTGAAAGAGTGTTGAGAATATAAGTTTGCACTTTTTGCAAAAAAAGCAGCGTGACAGAGCCGAGCGAACCATACTCCCAAGTGTTGTGGTATCCTTTTGCTGTGCGGGCAGCAGAGGGGGGTGTCACTCTGATGCAAGTCAGAGTTGGAGCAAAGACTTTCACCCACCATGCACAAAGTTTTAGCCAATTTTACCGCGCTTCGCTAACCCTTTCCACTGCAAACGGTAGAGATGAACGCCATTCAGCTTAGCATTTTAGGCTATGTCTTGCTTCAGCTGGCAATTGGATTCTTGCTCTCCCGACGCATTCACACTGAGTCGGATTACCTATTGGCAGGCCGGCGGCTGGGCTTTGGCATTGCAACACTCACGCTATTTGCCACGTGGTTTGGCGCGGAGGCATGCTTAGGAGCGGCTGGGGCAATTTATCAAGAAGGGTTTTCAGGAAGCATCTCTGACCCGTTTGGCTATGCATTATGCTTACTCTTTATGGGACTGTTTTTCGCCGTGCCGCTCTGGACGCGCAATTTTGTAACGCTGGCAGATTTTTTTCGAGTGCGCTACTCGCCTGTTGTGGAGCGCCTAGCAGCCGTGCTGATAATTCCCTCATCGCTAGTTTGGGCATCGTCGCAAATGCGCGCCTTTGGGCAAGTGATTGCGTCGTTCTCACCACTAAGTCCTGAACAGGCTATCACGCTGTCTGCTGTGGTCGTGGTGATTTACACCATATCAGGTGGATTGTGGGCTGATGCTGTCACGGACGTCATTCAAGGTATAATGCTGGTGGTGGGGCTAATCTGCTTGCTGGTAGCCGTGCTGTCGCACACAACCCCTGAGCATTATACGGTGGCACTGACAGCAGAGCGACTAGACTTTTTCCGCAACGGTTCGCTATTACAAACACTGGAAGCGTGGCTCATCCCAATTTGTGGCTCAATGCTCTCGCAAGAGCTGGTGGCGCGTGCCTTAGCGGCAAGATCACCACAAGTTGCAAAACGCTCTGCGCTGGTGGCCAGTGGACTGTATTTCCTGATTGGCTCTATTCCTGCATTCATTGGTCTTGTGGGCATTGCGCTGTTCCCAAATCTCTCTGACCCAGAGTCGCTCTTGCCAGTTGCAGCAAAAGCCTATCTGCCGCCATGGCTCTATGTAATATTTATCGGTGCGCTGTTTTCGGCAATTCTCTCAACGGTCGATAGCGCACTGTTGGCAACGAGTGCGCTCTTCTCGCACAATCTCATCATTCCGTTGTTCCCAAAAATGAGCGAGGAAAGCAAAGTGCGCACCAATCGCTTAGGCGTCGCACTCTTTGGTGCAATTGCCTACTCGGTGGCGCTATACGCAGGCAGTGTGCATGAATTGGTGATACTGGCTTCTGCGATAAGCGGCGCAGGCATTTTTACCGTTGTGGTAATCGGGTTATTTACGCCCTTTGGCAAAGTGCGAAGCGCAGTGGCCACATTGATTGCTGGGTCGCTCGTCTGGGCGCTAGCGACGTTTGTCCTTCACCTTGATTTTGCATACACGTTGGCACTTGTTGTATCTTTCCTAACCTATTTTCTATTTGCACTCTTTGAGACGCCAAGACTCTTTTTACCAAAAAACTTGCTTAGGCATATTCGCTCGCATCGAGAACGATTCATCATACCGACTATGGAACACGCCATTCGCAAGGAGTTCAACCAAAAGTTCCGACGAGAAGTCTATGAAGCCTTCATTGCAGACATCAGTCGATACAATAAAGGTGCAATGGATTTTCGCCTGTGTGAGACACCACTGTTTCTCTCGGAGGCAATGACGACTGACTTGATGAAAGCCGCTCACACTATTGTTGATGAATTGCTCGAGCCGTCGTTGATGAAGAAATTAGACCAAGCCGTGCCCAAGCATCTCTATGTGCCGAATGAAGATGCGCACCCTACATTTTTGCAACTGGACTTTGCGATTGCAGAAATGCCCGATGGCACACTGGCACCGCGTCTCATTGAGCTGCAAGGTTTCCCCACGCTCTATGCCTTTCAGTGGTTGCTGGATAAGAAGATTCGCCAGTTTTTTGACATTCCTGATTCGCTAACGCCGTATTTTAGCGGCTACTCATCGGAGTCGTATCTTCAGCGATTTAGAGAACTGCTGCTAGGCAATTCTGCACCTGAAAACGTCGTGCTCTTGGAGGTGCAGCCCGAGACGCAAAAGACACGCATTGACTTTTACTGCACCGAAGAGCTAACAGGCATTAAGACCATTTGCCTCACCGAAGTCATCAAGCGCCAAAATAGGCTTTACTACAAGCAAAACGGCAAAGAAATCCCAATTGAGCGCATCTACAACCGTGTGGTGTTCGATGAACTCTACAAAAAGCAAATTGAGTTTGGCTTTCGCTTTCAGGACGAGCTGGATGTGGTCTGGCTCAATCACCCGAATTGGTTTATGAAAATCTCAAAATATTGCCTACCGCTGTTCAAAAGCCAATATGTGCCGAAGGCATATTTGCTCTCCGACCTTGAGCGCTACCCAACTGATTTAGAGAATTATGTCTTAAAACCGCTGTTTTCTTTCTCTGGCACAGGCGTTGAGATTGATGTAACACCCGAAATGCTCGACCGCATTGCCGACCGACAAAATTATCTGCTGCAAGAAAAGGTAAAATATGCGCCGCTGGTCGATACCCCCGAAGGAGGCACAAAAGCAGAAGTGCGAATGATGTTCTTCTGGGGCAATAGTGAAAAACCCGAACTGGTCAATAACCTTGTGCGAATGAGTCGAGGCAAAATGTTAGGAGCATCTTACAATAAAAATGCCGAGTGGATTGGCGCAAGTTTAGCATATCACCCGTAATTCCAAGCATCTCTGAAATGAAGGTTCTGGTAACTGGTGGGGCGGGCTACATTGGCTCGCACGGCGTGCGTCAGCTGCAGCGCGCAGGCTATCAAACGCTGGTTGTCGATAACCTCATCTATGGGCATCGCGACTTTCTGGAAAAAAGTGAGCACATGATTGGAGATTTGCAAGACCAAGCATTTGTTGGGAGCATTTTTGCAAAACACACTATTTCAGCGGTGATGCATTTTGCAGCATTTGCATATGTAGGTGAATCGGTGCAAGAGCCTGCAAAGTATTACCGCAACAATTTGGTAGCCACACTGAATTTGCTCGATGCAATGCGTGCTTACGGCGTAAAGTATTTTATTTTCTCCTCTACCTGCGCAACCTACGGTGAGCCGAAGCAAGTCCCCATTCCAGAGACGCACCCGCAGCAGCCAATCAATCCATATGGGCGCTCCAAATTAATGATTGAGCAGATTTTGCGTGACTACGACCATGCCTACGGCATTAAGTCCGTGTCGCTTCGCTATTTCAACGCGGCTGGAGCAGACCCTGAGGGCGACATTGGCGAAGACCATACGCCCGAGACACATTTGATTCCACTGCTGCTTGATGTCGCAATGGGACGACGTCCATTCATTACAATTTATGGTGACGATTATCCCACGCCAGATGGCACTTGCATACGCGATTATATCCACGTAACTGACCTTGCTCAGGCCCATGTCTTGGGCTTGAAGTATCTGGAAGCAGGGGGCAGAAGCGACGCCTTTAACTTGGGCAATGGACAGGGCTTCTCCGTAAGGGAAGTGCACCAGATGGCGGAGAGAGTAACTGGCAAAGCCATCAAAGCCATCGTGGGCAAGCGGCGGCCGGGTGACCCAGCAAAACTGGTGGGCAGCGCCGAAAAAGCCCAACGCACCTTAGGCTGGCAGCCCAGATTTGCAGACCTTGAAACCATCATTCGCACCGCTTGGCAGTGGCATCAGGTGCGCTTTGCAGAAAAGCCCGTGTTGCAGGCCTAATCGCTTATTGAGAACGCTCTTCAAAAGAAAACGATGCTGATTTCGCTGCGCAAATTGGAGCTTATTAAGCGCTATGCACGTGAAGCCTATCCATTTGAATGCTGTGGGCTGCTGGTGGGCAAAGTAGAGCGCTACTATGATGGAAGCTTTGAAAACGTGGTCTATGAGGTAGCACCGTGCACCAACATTTTTCAAGGCGACCGTCGCACAGGCTTTGAAATTTCCGCCTTCGATATCTATGATGTGGAGCTGACAGCTAAGCGTGTGGGACTTCAAATCGTGGGCACCTATCACTCGCATACGCTCACGCCCGCTGTTCCGTCCGCAACGGATTTTGATTTTCTTCCAGCGGAACATTCTTTGATGATTGTGGCGCTCAAGGGTAAAGTCGTCTATGAAGTGCGTTCATTTAGCCGCACGCGCCAAAGCCTAAGCTTTGACGACATTTTCGAAGAAGCCGTACGCTTGCAATTCTAACGCCGCGCAAACCGCAGTGGCGCTAACTTTTCAAAAATCCCCTCTCCTTTCCAAAGGAGAGAAACAGAGGATAGAAAGTGGGGCAAGCGCAGGCTGGACAATAAAATAGAAAGCAGGGTGGGAAGAGCCCCCTGCTGCTATTGGCTTTCCAAGCCAAACTACTTTTCATAAAGGTAAAGCCCCAAACCGAATTTTGCAGCGGCTCGGCGGAAGCACATTGACTCGGCATTGCTGCTGGGGTCGCCATACCCAAAGTCATGCAGGCTTTCCGTGCCTGTAGCTTCCCGATAGAAGACCCCATCAGCAGCGGGGATAGTAAGGCGACCTACGAGAAAGATGCGGTCGGTGGATAGCGCCATCGTTTTAATTTCCCAAGTCCAGCCCGGTGCATATTTATCCAAAATTTTATTCACTGTGTGCCAATCAATGTAAGTGATAAGCACGTTATCCTGTTTGCGTGTTTTCAAAAGAGAGGCAGGTAACTCTCGCTTCAGCGCTGCTTGAATTTCCGCCAGTGTCCAATCGCCGGGCTTTGTGGGGGCTTCCTTGCGTGGTGCATCTTCATGGACGGTCTGGGCGGCAAGAGGCGCAGGATGCCCATTTCGGGGCGTCTCGCGAGTAGTTGCCGATTTCAAGTCTTTTGCAATCGCTCCCATAGTTGAAGCTCCGTTTCGTTAGAAGTGGAAAAAATGAAATAAAACTTTTCTCTTCACTTTCATATACGCTGAACCGTGCCGTGCAAATCGCAGGTGTTATGGAGGAAAGGCAGGAGCAGAGCAGTGTTGCAGTGAAAAGTGTTCAAGATATTTGTCTTGCCCCAGTGCCCTCTGCACGAGAACTGTGATACAGTCTCTCATCAGAGTTTGAGACTTCTGTAAGCGAAGAAGGAATAGTAGCGTCAGCACTGTGCGTGTGCATGAAGGCTTTCATCTCTTCATCGCTAACTTTCATTCTCATTGAGACTTCACGAATAGATGTCCAGCTTTCAAGCAAATCAGGCAAATACTCAGATGAACTGACAAATGTCCATAAATATGCCACAATTGCGTAGATGTCGCCCGTTGTAAAGTTGTCAAGGTCGATAGAAATGTAGAGAACGACAAGAAACACAGCCAGCAAGACGAAGCGCATCAAGCCAAAATTTAAAGCACCCCAATTTGCGATTTTTTGATGTGCTTTTGCCGTGCTCTGAAAATATGAGCGGATAAAGTCAATGTCCTTGGTCTCAAAGACATCGTAGATGCTTTCGAAGCGGTCGTGCAATTCTTTTTGGTAGAAAAAGACATTTCGGCTGTAAATCCGATTGACAAGCAGGAGCGGTAGTACGATTGCGAAGCAAACCAGCGAAATACGCCAATCAAAAAGGTAAAGTGCAATGACGGCGCCCGCAATTGTGAGCAATTGCTCAATGATTTCAGGCAGGCGATACTGCAAGAAAGTAATATACTCTTTTGAAAGTTGCGCACGTGCTGCAATCTTTGAAGTGTTATGCCCTTGTAGCTTAGAAATGCGGGAGACATCTGCAGCAATTTGCACATACATTTTCCAGAAAATGCGCTGGTCAATGATGCGCCGCAAAACGCCTGCACTTGAGTTGAGAGCATAAACGCTAATCCAAATTACAAGGGGGATGAGGCGCTCATGCCAGTTTAATAGCCCACCTTCTGTGGCGGTGTTGATGAACGCATCAATAACAGAGCCAAAAATGCTGGGCTCGACAATCCAAGCAAGGTTTTCGACAACCACCAGAGTGGTTATAGCAAGAATCCCAAACTTGAATCGCTTTAAGAGATCTCTGATTTGCATAGTTCAGTCTCTTGTTTAAGCTCTACGCATCATGCACAAAGCAGGTTCGAGACAGAAGAAAACAAAGCAGCTCAGGCAGCGTTAGGGAGTACCTGAACTTTAGCCGCAGTGCAACAGGCAGGCAGCAGTGCAGATATAGTGGAGAACACAGCCCTTTAGGCGGGAATCTTGCGTCTGCCCGTCTCGCGACCTTCTTCGTAGAGATAAATTGGCGGTGCTTTCTCTGTAATGCACTCGCGAGTGATAATGCAAGTTTTAAGCCCACGCATTGAGGGCAGTTCGAACATAATGTCAAGCATGACATTCTCCAAGATAGCGCGTAGTGCCCGAGCGCCCGTGCCACGCTTAATGGCTTCATCGACTACCGCATCCAGAGCCGCAGGGTCAAAAATCAGTTCGACATTTTCCATCTCAAAAAGCTTGCGGTACTGCTTGGTAATCGCATTTTTAGGATCGACAAGAATGCTCCGCAGTGCGGTGCGGTCAAGTGGCTCTAAGGTGGTAATAACGGGCAAGCGACCAATGAATTCAGGAATTAAACCGAACTCTAATAGGTCTTCGGGCGTAACTTTGCTAAGAATTTCGGGGCTTTCGCGCTCTGCTTTGGTAACTGGCGTGGCACTAAAGCCCATCGCAGACTTAGACAAGCGTCGTGCAATGATGCGATCTAGCCCCTCAAAGGCGCCGCCACAGATGAAAAGAATGTTCTTGGTATTGACATTGATAAGGTGTTGCTCAGGGTGCTTGCGACCGCCTCGAGGTGGCACGCCAGCAATCGTGCCTTCAAGGATTTTCAGCAGGGCTTGCTGGACACCCTCGCCAGAGACATCGCGCGTGATGGAGACATTAGCGCCTTTGCGAGCAATTTTGTCAATTTCATCAATATAGACAATGCCGCGTTCTGCGCGCTCCAAGTTGAAGTCCGCAGCTTGCAAAAGATGCGCTAAAATGCTCTCGACGTCGTCGCCCACGTAGCCAGCTTCTGTGAGTGTAGTAGCATCCGCAATAGTAAAAGGCACATCAATAATTTTAGCCAGCGTTTGCGCAAGCAAAGTCTTGCCCGTGCCAGTGGGACCGATAAGCAAAATGTTGCTCTTCTCCAGCGTTACGTCACTGTCGTCAAAGAGCCAGTCCTCAGTTTCAATGCGCTTGTAGTGGTTGTAGACGGAGACGGCAAGCACCTTTTTGGCACGTTCCTGACCAACCACGTAACTATCCAGCTCTTGCTTAATGGCAGCAGGAGTGAGCAGCTTAGAGCGACGAGACGCGCGGCGGCGTGCTTGAATCGAGGCTAAATCGTTACGAATAATCTCGACTGAGCTTTGAATGCATCGGTCGCAAATGTACGCCTCCTGTCCTGCAACAAGGCTGGTGACTTCATCGCTCGAGCGACCGCAGAATGAGCAGTGAACCGTCAGGTCGTTGTTCTCGTTGGTTGGTTTATTGCCCCGTGCCATACTTGTCGTTCTCCCAGAGATAAATAATGCTACGGCGCCACCTTAGCAGCTGTAGCAGAAAAGATAACCTTGCTGCCTGCGCGATCAAGGGTGTGCCGCAGCCCGATGAGTGCATTTGCACCGTGCTGAGCAGCCTGTGCCTTGAGGTGCAGCAGAGCGTAAAACTTCTTGTAGCCTACATTTTCCGAACTGTCAGGTGATGCGGGAACTTCATAGCGCAGCTCGGAAATGACGGTTGCACCTGCAGGCAAGCTATCCAGAATTCTAATCCCAGCCACACCGAAGCCGCGGCTAAGTTGCTGCGCCGTGTTAGGGGCAAGCAATGCGCTCCCTTGATGACGGGCGCAGGTGCAATAAAAAAGCCCTTGAAGCGCAGAAGTCTGTGTGGATTCAGGTAATGGCATCGGCATCAGTGACACTTGTGCATCAAGCTGCTCTGCCATCATCAGAATCACCGACATACCTGAAAAAAATCGCCAAATCCGCACAGGTTATGCTTCCTTTCAGTTAATTGCGTCCGGGCAAAGGCGTACCGCTCTGGTGCTGTATCACGTCTTTATCGTTTGGTGCGGGCACAACAGAGGTTGCCTCAATTTGATACAAACTGACTACAAAACCATCGATTTTCGTTTCCTGAATGTCAAATTTGCCTGTCACGCGAATGGGAGTATAGACATACTCGGTCTTTTTGCCTTTTGCCATTTTCACCATCACAGTTTCGTTAGGCTCAGGCGGAATTGAATAACAGCAACCAAAAAAGGGAATCTGAACCAGCATAAATTCCGTAACATCCAGCGCTTCGCTCATCGGAATCATATAGCCTGCAATGCTGACTTCTTTGCCCTGCAAGGCTTTGAGCTTTTCAGGAATTGGATAGCGGTCGCGTTTGCTGTAGCGATACTCACGAAGGTCGTTGAATGTCAGACGCACGCCATCAGGCAAGGGTAGAGAGGCAGGTTCAGTAGGCTCTGCAGAAGCATCAGAAGCCGGCTGCGCCATTAGTGCAACCGTATGTGCCGTGCGGGCGCGGTAATCTGCTCG
The DNA here is from genome assembly GCA_025056565.1 of Chloroherpetonaceae bacterium. Classification (NCBI taxonomy): domain Bacteria; kingdom Pseudomonadati; phylum Chlorobiota; class Chlorobiia; order Chlorobiales; family Chloroherpetonaceae; species Chloroherpetonaceae bacterium. The sequence continues at coordinate 97,034 of JANWWA010000005.1, forward strand.
CAGGGCATTTAGAGCATTCTGGAAAGCAATCGCTCTATCGGAGTAAGCTGTAACCATTGCGTTTGTAAGCAGCATGCCGATGCCGATAAGGAAAACTTGCCAGATGCGATTGATACGCTGCTTCATCTTCACAAGAAAGGGTTAGCTAATTGGATTGAGATTTTTCGCTACATCGGTTCGATACGCATTAGCGGCAGGAAGGATTCCGACCAGCGCACCGACTCCTGTAACGACTAAAATTAGAGCGATTTCCCCTGAATTAAAAATCGGAGCAGAAATTTCTACACCTGTGCGTGCCAAGACAAACGGGCGAAGCCCGAGCAGCAAAACTTTGCTGAGCACGATACCGACCAATGCACCAAGCAGAGATACCGTAGCAGCTTCGAGCGTAATCATGGCAAAAATTCGAGCACGGTGTGCGCCTAAGGCTCGCATAATTGCAATGTCGCGCCGCCGCTCACTAAGCGAGTTGTATATCGCCACCATCACGCCAATGAGTGCGACAGCAATCACCAGAGCCGTGATGAACAAAAACGCCCAATTGATATTGCCAACAATGTCAAAGAGGTTTTTGATTTCACGTGTGGGAATGGCAGCTTGTGCCAAAGGCTCGCTGTTGATGATCTTGTAGAGCTGAAGAGCAAATATCGGTGCTTTGGTTTTGAGAATCACTGCTGTAACATCGCCTTCGGTTGGAATCTGATGCGCATGCGAATGCTCAATGTGGTTGCCGCCTGCTTGGTGAGAGGCTTCCTCCGACAGTTGGGGCTCAGCCGTTGGGTGGGTCTTGTCGCTCTTGCGAGGCTCATGTTCATCGTGTTTCACGAGTGCTGTCTCATCGCTGTGGCGAGACAGTGAGCTGGAGGCTTTGTCAGCAGGCTGCTTTTCAGATGGCGGGGTTTGAAATTCAGAAGTTGCTTTCTTTTCGTGCTGATGCGGGTATGATTCAGCCGTAGGCTTTGTGTGCGCTGGATGAGCATCAGAGGGAGAGGCAGACAGTGCGGCTTCAGTTTGCGCATCTTTGCGAATGCGAGCCATTTCATCGTTTCTGACTTCCAAATCCTTTTCTTCTTCTACCTCGTGGATAGCCCAGACTGTCGGAAGCGAGATGTAAATCGCTTTGTCACAAGTCGTGTAGGTAGGCTTTAAGATGCCCACAACGGTCATCGGGTCGTGCTCATGCTTGATAGCCATTTCTGCAGCCACATCTTGCAAGCCATGTGTGGCGATAAACTTATCACCAATTTTGAGCTGAAGCTGACGGGCGACATCGCTGCCCAAAACCGCTGCAAAAGGCTCACTATCTTTGAACGCTCGACCTTCAGCCAGCTCGAAAGTTTGATTGGGTTTGTAGGTGAATTTGGTAAAAATCTCCTCTGTCGTGCCAATAATGCGGTAGCCCTTGTAGTTGTCGCCAAGCCCGAATGGAATCGCCCAACTGACCATTGGATGGTTGCGGTATTTCTGGTAGACCGAGTAAGGAATATTGCCGACAGGGTCGCCAAGCTGATAGACCGTGTTCAGCACAAGTTGCAGCGCACTGCCTTTTGCACCCAAAATCATTTCATAGCCTACGCTGGATTGATTAAAACTCTCCTCAACTTGGCGCTTGAGTTCAAGCGTGGCGCTAATCAGAGCAACCCCCAACGCAATAGAGAGGCCCGTCAGCGTAACCGATAACGCACGCTGGGTGATGCTTCGGAAAACAAGTGAAAAGGTGTTCATAGCTAATCGTGTAGCTTTAACGGCTCACACGTTGCAAAAAGTTACAGTGAAATCGGCAAAGAATCTAATGATGTAGTGATGTCAAAGGGCGAAGCGAATGCTGGTTTCTCAGAGGAAATAGGAAAAACCTAAACGGACAAGGCAATCCCTACGAGCAAAAGCGCATTGATTGTGCGGATTTTACTATCTTAGCTGCTCTTTAACGGTTTCCTGCCATGCAAGACTTCTTCATACAAAGCTCCATCTACGTTGTCTTGGCGATTGTGCTCGTTATTTTTACAGGACTGTTTCTCTACCTAATTCGGCTTGAAAGGAAACTGACCCAGCTTGAGCAAACACTTCTGCAGGAGAAAGACTCGCCGCCGCAGGAAAGCGCACAAAAACGATAGGGAAGCAGCGCTCGTTTATTAGCTTGGAACGAGATTGCGTAACTTTGGAGCAAACTGAAACCATTTCACAAACTATGCTGAAAAATCCCAAAGTGATAGTCGGCAGCGGTGTAGTGGCGGCAGTGCTGCTCTGGCTTGCTTTCACGGCACAGGAGTGGGCTAGTAGCGCAATTGGCTATGCAACCCTCAGTGAAGCAGCCGCTTCCAAGAAAGTGTGTTATGTGAAGGGGTATTGGGTCAAAGAAAAGCCAGCTGACCTAAGTGGTAGCGTGTTTACCTTCTATATGCGAGATGAATCAGGAGCAGAGACGCGCGTCGTCTATCGAAATGGCAAGCCGAACAACTTTGAGGAAGCGACCAGCATCGTGGTGCAAGGCAAGTATGAAAATGGCACGCTTTACGCCAAAGACATTTTGGTAAAGTGCCCATCTAAGTATCAATCTGAAGCAGCGGACAAGGCTAAGAAAATTTGATGAACTGGAAAGCAATAGCCTTTCTTCTGACCTAAACACAACGCAGTATGCCTACTGATAACCTTCTTTTGGAATTCCTCACAGGAAAATTTGTAACAATTGTAGGTTTTGTAGCCGCTATGCTGGCTGTAGCCGCATATTTCAAAGCGGCGCAAACTGAGCACGAGCCACTGATTCAGAAGGAGTGGTTGCGGCTGGCGCGCTATGCCTTTCTGGGAATGTTCGTGGCGATTGTCATCAATGGGCTACACCTCCTCTACCTTATTCTCACGCACCAGTTCCAGTATAACTATGTGAAAAGTTACAGCGACACGACGCTAAACATTTTTTACTTGATTTCCACTTTTTATGCGGGTCAAGAAGGCAGCTTTATGCTCTGGATGTTTTACGGCGCGCTGCTGGGGCTATTTGTCATTCGCATTGCACGTGACTATGAAGCGCCTGTAATGACCGTGCTGACGCTCTCGGAAGCATTTCTATTGTCAATGATTATGGGTATTCAAGTCCCAGGCATTGGTGTCATTGGCAGCGACCCTTTTGCATTGGTGGGAGGGGAAGTGCCAAAAGAAGGAGATGGATTGAACGCATTGCTGCAGAACCCTTGGATGGTCATTCACCCGCCAACGCTTTTCTTAGGTTTCTCATCGCTCATTGTGCCATTTAGCTTTGCCATCGCTGCACTTTGGAAAAATCGCTACGACGACTGGGTGCGTCCAGCTTTGCCCTGGATACTGTTCAGTGCACTAACCTTAGGCACAGGTATTATGATGGGTGGATACTGGGCTTACAAGGTTTTGGGCTGGGGTGGCTACTGGGGATGGGACCCAGTGGAAAATTCCTCACTGGTGCCATGGCTGATGATTGTGGCGCTGCTCCACACAACGCTGGTGCAGAAGAAAAACGGCTCGCTAAAACGGTTTAATCTTTTCCTTGCGATTCTTTCCTATTCAACAATCCTATACAGTGCTTTTCTCACACGCAGCGGCGTTTTAGGGGATACATCAGTTCATTCCTTTACCGACTTAGGGTTATATAACCAACTGGTTGCCTTTTGTGCAGTGTTCTTTCTGGGCGGACTTGGACTTCTACTCTGGCGATTTCCACGCATTCCATCTGCAGGGTCGACTGACTCACTCTACTCGCGTGAGTTTTTCCTGATGAGCGGTTCACTGGTGCTGATGCTGATCGGATTGGTGGTGCTGGCAGGAACATCAGCTCCACTGATTGACCAGATTTTAGGTCGACCAATAAGCAAAATTGAACCGGACTTTTACAACAAGACCACCCTACCGCTTGCAGTGCTTATTGGCTTTCTTTCAGCGATTGGACAACTTATTTGGTGGAAGCGCATTGACCGTGATACGCTCATCAAAAACCTTGCTATCCCAATTTCGCTTGCGATGTTGATGACATCCGTGCTGGTGCTCTTCGGAATGAAAGAGATTGGGATGATTGTCTTAACACTTTCAGCGTCGTTTTCTCTCTTTGCAAATGCACAGGTCTTCTTGAAGATTGCGAAAGGAAACTGGCGCTTTGCTGGAGGCTCGCTAACGCATATAGGGCTTGCCTTAATGCTACTGGGCATTATCGGTTCTGGCAAGTATGATGAGAGCCGATTTGTGGAGCTGCCAGTGGGGCATCCTGTCCAAGTATTTGGCAGAGAGTTGGTATATGCGGGCATTGAAAAAATTGATGGGGCAAAAAATGGTTTCAAGATTCTGGTGCGCGAGGGCACAAAAGAGCATACCGCAATGCCAGTGATGTATGAAACACGCCGAATGACCGTTCAAAACCCCGACGTGATTCATAGCCTCACACAAGATTTCTACCTTGCACCTGTCAATTTGCTGCGCCGTCCATCAGGACATCGCTTTGTGCTGGCAAAAGATGAAGCGCAAACCCATGATGGCTACACGGTCAAGTTCACTGGCTTCAAGATGTATCAAGACCCAAGTGCGCTAAATCCTGCCAGCTCACAGCCTATCAAGATTGGAGCAAATGTAGAGGTTACGAAAGATGGCGTAACGGAGCGAGTAGAGCCAACGCTTACAATTCAGGCAGGTGCGGCGCCAGAGATGGAACCCGCCGCGCTGCAAACCAATCCAGCTGTAAAAGTGCTGCTGGTGAACATTGATGCCAACAACCGCAAGGTGATGCTGGAGCTGCAAGGCTTGCCATCTGCTACAATGGTGCCTACCGAAACGCTTATCGTGGAAGCCAGCATCAAGCCGTTTATCAATGTGCTGTGGGTGGGCACTTATCTGGTGTTTCTGGGCTTTTGTCTCTCAATTTATCGGCGGTGGCAAGAGCGGCATCTGCGCCACACACGCCAAGCCCAAACGCGACCAGCGGCACCGCTGCAAAAAACAGGGTCTAATGAATCACTCGTGGCCTCATAGCATGCGTTGCAGTGCCGTAGTCGGGCACTATCTTTGTGCCTTGTTGCTGCTGACCACCGAATCTGCATTCGGTCAGTATCAAGCCCAGCCTGCAGCCTTGCCAAAGCCGCTCTTAGCAAGGCAAGATTCCGTATTCGCTGATGAGCCTACCGCACTACCAGCTCAAAAATCATCGTTCTTAGCGGTGCTGCTATCATTTGCTTTGCCAGGAATAGGAGAAGTGTATGCGGAGCGCTTTGATGTGGGGCAGTATTTTCTTGCTGCAGATGTAGCACTGCTGGTGGGATTTGTGGCGCTCACCGTATATGGCAATGTGCAGCGAGCGGATTACCAAAGCTATGCAAGGCTGTATGCCAACATTTCTGGCGACAAGAGTGAAGAGTTCTGGCGAGATATTGCCGATTGGCAAAATCGCGAAGCCTTCAACCAATTTCGGCTGCAGCGGCGACAATATGCCCTGATTTACGGTCCTGCCGATGATTGGCAATGGGTCAGCGAGGCACATCGCCTGCGCTACCGTGAGATGCGCATTTCAAGTGAAACTGCATTTCAAGCTGGCTACTATGTGTTGGCAGCAATGGGGCTGAACCGATTGCTGAGTGCCATCAATGCGGCACGGTTAGTGAATGCCGCAAAGGGAGAAATAGGTGCAAATACGCATGTGCAGCCCTGTTTCTCTTCCAGTGTGCAAGCGCTACCTGATGGACTGCTGCTCTCGGTGCGCGCTACCTTCTAACTTTGTTTCTGCATGAGGTGAAAAGCAGGGGCGAAGATGCAAATGCCCTCATCCCCAAGCTATATACTATGCCACTCTGCGCCAAACACCTTATCTAAGGCATGCACGCAGAGTTCTGCTTCCTGTTCAGTAATGGTAAGTGGCGGCAAGAGCCGAATCACGTTTGTATTAGTCGCATTGATGATGACGCCTTCGTTGAGCATTTTCTCCACATAGTAGCTGGCATCGCGCGAGACAGTGACGCCAATCATTAGTCCAAATTGCCGCACAGAGCGAACTTGAATGTGCTTGCGCATCAAATTTTGCAAGGCATTTTTAAGGAACAGTCCGACTCTTGCGGCGTTGTCCATCAGATTTTTTTCAAGCAACTCCTCTATGAGAGCAAGCCCAGCAGCACAGGCAACAGGATTACCGCCAAAGGTTGTGCCGTGATTGCCTTTGGTGAAAGTTTCTGCTACGCGTGCATTGCCGATGATTGCACCTAAGGGCAATCCACCGCCTAAGGGTTTTGCAGCACAGATGACATCTGGCTCTATGCCAAAGTGCATATAGCTGAAAAATTTGCCTGTTCGTCCGCAGCCTGCTTGCACTTCGTCTGCAACAAGAAGAAAATTGTGTTGCGAGCGGAGCGCATTGAGCTTGCTGGCAAAGGCGGGGGAAAGCGCACAAATGCCGCCTTCACCTTGCACGAATTCTACAAATACAGCGGCGGTACGGTCAGAGACTTTTTGCTCCAAGTCTTCAAGGTCATTGAACGTAATGTAGCCTGTCTCAGGCAGGAGGGGTTCAAAACCACTATGGTATTTGGGATTGGCGGTAAGGGTAACAGCGCCAAATGTGCGTCCATGAAAACCGTTGGTCAGTGAAAGAATTTGGCGTTTATGAGGGGAGATAGTGGAAGCCCATTTGCGGGCTAATTTCATTGCGCCTTCAACCGCTTCGGTGCCGCTGTTGCAGAAAAAGACCTTTGAAAAGCCAGTCAATTCCAGAAGTTTTTCAGCCAGCTTGAACTGTGGCTCGAGCAAGAAGAGGTTAGAGGTATGGATATACTTTTTAGCCTGCGTTTCAATTGCTTCAATAATGCGAGGGTGGCGGTAGCCCAGTGCATTGACGCCAATGCCAGAAATCATATCCAGCCAGCGGCGACCATCTTTTGTGTAAAGGTAGACGCCATCGCCGTGTGAAATTTCAAGCGGCAAGCGCGCATATGTGTGGAAAAAAAGCTCGCGCTCTTTTTCTTTGAGAGAAAGTGCGTCGAGTGTAGAAACAGTATGCATTGAAGTTAGCGATTCGAGGTTATGGAGCTAGTGCTTAAAATTTTGTTGAGGATATCCATGGTCTTTGCGCGCAGTTCATCCAGCGAGCCAGTGTTTTCAATGACATAATCAGCGCGAGCACGGAGTTCGTCATCGGAGAGCTGGCGAGCCATGCGGGCTTCAATGTCTTGGCGTGTCATACCGCGCGCTTCCAAGCGACGAATGCGCTCTGTGCGTGGCGCAAGAACCACAATCGTCTCATCAACTTGCTTGTCGCCACCTGACTCGAACAAAATTGCAGCTTCTTTCACCAGTGCCTTTGCACCGTTTGCTTCGGCGGTTTTCCGAGCACGTTCAAACTCGAGGAACACTTTCGGATGAATCAGCTGGCTAAGTGCCTCTAACTTCTGCGCATCACAAAAAGCAATCTCTGCCATTTTTTTGCGATTTGGAACGCCACCCTCATAGATGTCAGCACCAAACAGTTGCTTGATACCTGCGATCACTTCGGAGTCGGTTTCTTGCAACTGCTTGGCGACAAGGTCGGCGTTAAAAATCTCGCAGCCCAGCGTGCGCAAAATATCACAGACCGTGCTTTTGCCGCTACCAATTCCACCCGTTACGCCAATCACTTTCATCTCTACTGCATCATTTGTTTTTGCAGTTGCTGACGGTAAAGTGAGTCTTGCTTTTCTTGGATGACAAGGTTTCGCCGTTCTTCCAAGATTTGCACAGTGCGCAATTGCACCTCTTGCCAGCGCTTAGGGTTAGTGCGATACAGCTCAAAGCGCTCACTAAACTCTCTGGGCGAATAACGATGCGCCGCAAAAATAGCGCTTAGACTGTCGAGTTTGTTAAATCGTGCTTTGAGCGAGTCAGGCGTTGTGGCGTAGCTGCCTTGTAGCGTCAGCACATCTGCATAGACGGCAATAAAACGCTGGTCATCACGGTCTAACTTGACTTTCTCGGCGCAGCCAAAGACCAAGCCAAAGCAAAGCGCAAGAAAGTAACCAAAAGGCGTTTTCATCAAAAGTTGCTAAATTCGTGTTGCAACAAGTTTTCTGAGTGCATATCAAAAGCATCTCAGTGCTGCAAGGTGCGCTTAGGCAAAGTCGCCAGTATGAGCAGATAAAGCCACGCTGCTGGAAACGAAGCGCTGCCTATTTTGGTTTGCTAAGCGTAGTAATTCTCAACAACCAAACACACCGAACCAACTATGCCATTTACGCTTCCAGAACTGCCATATCCCAAAGATGCGCTCGAACCGCATCTTTCTGCAAAAACCTTTGAATTCCATTATGGCAAGCATCATCAAGCATATGTAACCAACTTGAACAACCTGATTCCAAACACCGAGTTCGAGAATGCGTCGCTAGAAGAAATCATTAAGAAGACAGCCAAAGATAGCTCAAAGGCAGCATTCTTCAACAATGCGGCGCAGGTGTGGAATCATACCTTCTACTGGCATTGTATGAAGCCAAAAGGCGGCGGTGAACCGACTGGGGCATTAATGGATAAAATCAAGGAAGATTTTGGCGATTTCGGCAAATTCAAGGAAGCCTTCAAGCAAGCGGCAGTAACGCAGTTTGGCTCTGGTTGGGCGTGGCTGGTGCTGGATAACGGTAAATTGGCAGTGGTTAAAACACCGAATGCTGAAGTGCCTTTCACTGAAGGCAAAACCCCGTTGCTGACAATTGATGTGTGGGAACACGCCTACTACATTGACTACCAAAATCGTCGCCCCGACTACGCACAAGTCTTCATTGACCACCTTATCAACTGGGATTTTGTCAGCCAGAACTTTGCCGCTGCGATGAAATAAACCTGTGCCAGTCTCGCTGAAGTAGGGAAGCGGTCGGACAAAATTAAAAGGGGGGTGATTCCCCCCTTTTGGTCATGATCGCTGCTTGGCAGGTGTGTGCCACTGAGCGATGCTGACAAGTTGTGCATACATACAACCGGTCAAGTATGTATGCGACCGTTACTGCTTACTACTGGTACTGCTTTACTACTGTACTACTGGGCACTACATTACTACTGCTTTACTACTGGTACTACTGGAATACTACACAGGTACTACAAAACACAGTGCTGGCGGCTTGCAGTGAAGGGAAGGTGAGCAAATTAAGGCTTGCAAGTTGACTGCTGTTGCGGCTGTTTTTTTCTTTTTTGCGTCACCTCTTGCAAGCCGCCAGTTTGAGCGGCATTGCACCGCTCATGGTGAAGTTGCGTCCAGCCTCTATTGTGCGTAAAGGACTTCAAACTGACCTGTGCCACCTTTGCAGATGTGCTCGACCCACTTTGCGTAGGTACCGCCATACCACTTGTAGGTTTCATTGTTTTGGTAGCGGTATTGCGGCGCGGCGTAGCGGATCTTGAAGCCTTTTGGCAGCGTGATAGTCAGTTGCGTATCAACCCGGAAATCATTGTATTTGCCGACGATTCCATGATGGATAATCGGAATAAGCGGGTGATTTAGGATACGACGCAACCCGCCGCCTGCATCAATAGAGAGTCCGGGCAATTCACCATCGACTTTCACTTCAATACCCTGTGAGTCGGAACTGAAAGCCCCTTCTATTCTGGCTTCTCTACCCAAGAGCTTTTCAACTGGGAAAAGTTCAACCCAACGTGAGACGGCATCAACCACACCTGACCCTGCATTTGAGAATCGCCAGTTCGAGACTCCGAGCGGTTCTTCAGGGGTGCCTTCTGTGCCAATGCGCACCACTTCCAAGTTCGAGATGCGCTGACCACCTTCATCTAAGGCATTGCGAGCAGGACCGATGAACCAGAAGTCACGAATCCAGTCGCCAAAATTCGGGCCAGAGTTCCGAATGCTGGATAGCGTGGCTTCCCAAGTAGCAATCAAGTCATCGTTTTCAAGTGGGATTTTCATCAAAATGTCGTGGAACTGACGCCCTTGCAAATAGCGTGGGTTTGGAATGTTGCGCCGAATCACATCAGACTTATAGTAGTAGAGATTCACCACAGAACCTTCAAACGAGAACGCATGGCTGAAGTCGCCAACGGTTACGACCCCATCGCCGACGGCAACACGCCGCTCTTCCGTCTCATTGGCGATATCGGCTTCCACTGTGAGTTTCTTTACAGTGCTGTCAACTACTGTTTCAATCAGCACAGAGAGCCGCACCACATCTTTACTATCGCCAATGGGCTTTGCTTTCAGCTTAATGTTAAGGTCAGTGGGTAGCAAGGGAATCGCAGGCGTCACATTGATGGTCGCACGCGCTTTGAGCGTTCCCCAAGTGCTGGTGCCACCTTCCAACGTAACCTCATAGTCTGAACGGGCGATGGTTGCTTCTGCTGCACCAAAGAGCGCCATAGTTTTTCTCCTTCTTCAAAGGTAAGGTTAATGAAGCTCATCTACTCTTTTGCGCTGAGTTGGGCTTGCTCTTAACTCTAAGCGCCTCACCTGACTCATTGCACCTGCTAACTTAGAGCACAAGCAGAGGCTTTGCAACCGCCTGAGGGTATTTTTCAGCAAAAAGCATAGTCGTTTCGGTCGCTTTCAGAGACAAGAAGTTTCTATGGCAATCTTTTGAGCAAAGAGAGAAAACAAAAAAGCGAGCAGATGCTCGCTTCTCAGAAACAGTGCAAATAGCGGTTTAAGAATTCAGTTCTTCGTTCAGACGCTGCGCACGGCGCTTCCTGCGAGACTCTTTCAAGCGCTCTTCAACAGAGGGCTTGGTGTAGTAAGTGCGACGGCGATACTCCTTCAAGATACCAGCGCGTTCATACTTTTTCTTAAAGCGCTTTAGCATCTTATCGATGCTTTCGCCTTCCATGAGTTGTACTCCGACCAATGTTTCACCTCCTCTCTTTTAGATTTTAGTTTAGTGTATGCAAACCTAATTCAGGCAACTTTTATCGCACAGGGAGCGACAAAGTTACTCAGCTCGATTTCTTTGGCTTTCTAACAAGCTTGAGCTTGCCTTTCTTCGTCGTGTCTGAAACCGTGCCATCAGATTCAATTGTAACATTCTCAAGCAACTGACGGAAACCTAAGTTACGAAATTCAACGCTAATTGCGTTCATTCCGCTGGCCGTAACAACTTTGGAGCGTACAATGCCAACTTCTTTCAGCCCTTCGTGGAAAATCGCATCGCCGACCGCATAGATAGATTGTGGCGAGTAGGGAATACACTCTTCTTTGGTAAGTTCTTCTAAGCTTTTCTCGCGCTCAGTTTGAATCTTCCACTCCTCAACAAGCTGCACTGCGCCAACTGCACAATCTGTGCAGCGCAGCCAATACTTGCGCGTGCACTCTTCTTGTGGCTGGTCATCGTCTTTTGGCTTGTCGCTGGGTATCCACTCTCCGACAAACTCTCGCGTGGAGACGCGGTCACAGACTTCACAGTAAAGCGGCTTGATTTTACCAGCTACAATAAGCTCACGCTTGCTAACCGCTTGACCATTCGCCGTAGAAACCTCAGGCGAGATGAACTCCTCAACTTTTACCTTAGGCTCGGCTTTTTTCTTAGCAGACTTTGAAACCGTTGTCTTCGCCGAGCGCTGCTTTTCGGACCGAACTTTTTTCTTCTCTGTCTGTGGCAACTTTGCACTCTCGTTTGGTTGCATTGAAAAGGGCTTTGAATGTAATACCTCTCGTGCAAATAGACAAATTCTGAGACTGCAAGGCCGCTTATCGCCAAACCGAGCGTATGCATTGCCACAAGACTTGAAGTGCTCTTGTAAGTCTTCAAGCCGTGATAGCTGCAATCAGGTCTGATTTGGTGATAATCTCGAACTCTTCGCCGTCGCGACCGATAAGCACTGCATTGTCTCGACTGAGCGTGTCAGAAAGCTGAGCAAGCGAGGCGTCAGGCGGCAAAATTGGGAAAGGCTTTTCCATATACCCAACAACTTTGTTGAATTTGGCATCAGCTTCAGAAAGTAAAGTGTGAAGGATTTTGTTGTCGCTGATACTCCCAATTTCTGCACCGTCGGAAATCACAGGCACTTGAGAAATTTCATACTGCTTCATTAGCTCAAAGGCTTCGTAGAGAGGCGTTTCAGGCATAACGAAGATGAGCTTGCGATGCTTCTTGGTCGCCAAGACATCAGCAGCCGTGAGCTTGGACTTATCGCCACTGAACGATTGTGAAAAGTTGTTTTCTTTCATCCAGAGGTCGTTATACATCTTGCTAATGTAGCGTGCCCCCGTGTCTGTAATCATCACGACGACGACATCGGTTTCTTGAAGTTGCTTTGCGGCATTCATCGCTGCAAAGAGGGCAGCCCCTGACGAGCCACCAGCGAAGATGCCCTCGAGCTTGGAGAGCATCCGTCCAGCCGTGAAGGCATCGCCGTCGCTAACGGGAATGACATCGTCCAGAATATCGAAATCAGCCGTCTTGGGAATGCGACTACCGCCCATTCCTTCTAACTTCCACAGTCCAATTTCAGGTGGCATTTCGCGAGTCTTGAAGTAATGTGTGTAGGCAGAGCCAACCGAGTCAATGCCAATGACTTTGACTTTGGGGTTATACTCTTTAAGGCGTCGGGCAATGCCTGAGACGGTGCCGCCGGTGCCCATCGGGGCAAAAACGTGAGTAACTTTGCCATCTGTTTGTTCCCAGATTTCTTCGGCAGTGGTGCGATAGTGCACGTCGGGATTGGCTTCGTTGACAAACTGGTTAGGGTAGTAAGAGTTGGGGATTGTCTTAGCCAGATGTTCGGCGACGCTGTAGCAACTGCGTGGGTCTTCGGGCTTAACGGCGGTCGGCGTGATGACCACTTCTGAGCCTAAGGCACGCAGGAGGTCAATTTTCTCCTGCGAAACTTTGTCAGGCATCACCATAATGCACTTATAGCCCTTGACCGCAGCAACCAGCGCAAGACCAATTCCTGTGTTGCCCGCTGTCCACTCAATAATCGTGCCACCCGGCTTAATGAGACCATTTTTTTCAGCGTGTTCAATCATACTGAGCGCAATGCGGTCTTTGATGCTGCCGCCCGGGTTCATAAACTCTAACTTAGCCAGCATCACAGGCTTGAGTGATTTGGCAATGCGGTGCAAACGCACCATTGGCGTTTTCCCAATCGTGTCGAGAATGCTCTCGTACCACATAGCACAAAAGTGTTTAAGTTGATAAGGGCAAAAAGTTAATGAACCGAATTGTCAATTTGAAGTAAGTTTGAAGCCCGACACTGACAGCGTTCCCCACCTATGTGGGGATTTTGCGCGGAATTCTCAAACTTTGCAGCAGAAGGTATGCTACTTGGTAAGGCAATGACCATTGCGCAAAACTTGGCGCAGGTGCGCTCACAAATTGAGGCCGCTTGTCAGCAAGCAGGACGTGCGGCAAACACCGTCAAACTCGTTGCAGTCTCAAAGACCAAGCCCGCCGAGATGATTCGGGAAGCCTACGAAGCAGGGCAGCGCATCTTTGGGGAAAATTACGTGCAGGAACTCCTGCAAAAGCAAGCCCACCCCTTGCTACACGGGTTAGATATAGAGTGGCATTTGATTGGGCACTTGCAATCCAACAAGGTCAAATACATTGTGGGCAAGGTATCGATGGTGCAGGCTGTCGACAAAATCTCGCTGGCAGCAGAGCTATCGCGGCGGGCGGGGCGCCAAAACCAGTGCGTAGCAATCTTACTGGAAGTCAATATCTCAGATGAATCAAGCAAGTATGGGTTCAAGCCAGAGGAGGTGTGCGCGGCAGCAAAGGAGATTTTCACGATGCCGCATCTCTCGCTGAAAGGCCTAATGGCGATTGGGTCGCCTGAGTTGGAAAAGGCAGAGAAAGAGTTTGCGAAAATGAAATGCCTCTTTGACGACATAAAGCGGCTTGCCCCTCAGCCAGAGACCTTCACGGAGCTTTCAATGGGAATGAGTGGAGACTTTGCGCAAGCAATCGCAGCAGGAGCCACTATTGTGCGCATTGGCTCTGCCATTTTCGGAGAACGCTAATCAAGTGCCAAGATGCGTATCACATCGGCAGAATTTGTAAGGAGTGTCGTATCACCTGACGCTCTGCCCAAAGATGGCTTACCAGAAATTGCATTTGTGGGACGGTCAAATGTCGGCAAGTCATCGCTGCTCAATCTCCTCATGCAGCGGAAGCTCGCAAGAACCAGTGCAACGCCCGGCAAAACACGAGAGCTAAACTTCTTTCTCATCAATCGCAGGTTTTATTTCGTAGATTTGCCGGGCTATGGCTACGCAAAGGTGCAAAAATCGCTGCAAGCAGAATGGAAAAAACTGTTGGAGTGGTATCTGGAAGCGCGCCCTATGCTTAGACTGGTGCTGCTAATCATTGATGCGCGGCATCCACAAATGGAAAGTGACAAGCAGATGCAAGAATTTTTAGCATTCTACGGACGGCGATATGCACTGGTACGCACAAAAATTGATAAGCTAAGTAAAGCGGAACTGGCAGCCGCACAAGCCGCTTCAGAAGCCTTTTTTGAAGGATATGAATTTGTGGCAGATGTGTCAGCAACAAAAAAAATGGGTCAGCACGAGCTACTCTCAAAACTCAAACCCTATCTTGAGCCTTAAAACCACGCATTGCGAATGACACACCTATCAGAGCGGCGAGCAACGGTCTTAGTTGGCTCGCAATTCGGCGATGAAGGCAAAGGCAAACTGGTCGATTACCTTTCGGCTGAGTATGATATTGTGGTGCGCTATCAGGGTGGCGCAAATGCAGGACACACTATCTGCTTTGAGGACAAAACGATTGTATTGCACCTTATTCCATCAGGTATCTTTCACCCGAACTGTGTGTGCGTCATTGGCAACGGCGTAGTGATTGACCCTGATGCGCTCATGAAGGAAATTCAAACGGTGCGCAACTTAGGCTTCAGTGTAGAAGGGCGACTCTTTATCAGCCACACAGCGCATCTCATTATGCCATACCACAAGCTCTTAGATTCGCTAGCCGAACAAACACGAAACGAGCGCATCGGTACCACGATGCGTGGCATCGGTCCAAGCTATGTCGACAAATTTAGCCGTGTCGGCATCCGAATCGTGGATTTACTTTCGCCAGAAATTTTAGAAGAAAAGCTGCGGCTTAATCTGGAACACAAAAACGCACTGCTGAGAAAAATCTATGACAAAGAGGAACTCAATGTAGAGGAACTGGTTCGGCACTACACCGCCTTTGACCGCACAATTGACAGCTTTGTCAAAAACACGCAGGTTTATCTAAACGAGCAGCTTGCACAAGGCAAGCGCATTTTGCTGGAAGGCGCGCAGGGGAGCTTATTGGATGTTGATCACGGCACGTATCCATTTGTAACTTCATCAAACCCGACAGCAGGAGGAGCATGCACAGGCTCTGGAATTTCACCCACACATATTGGCAAGGTAATTGGTGTGGCAAAAGCTTATATGACACGCGTGGGCAACGGTGCGTTCCCGACCGAACTGCACGATGAAACAGGTAACAGAATCCGACAAATTGGGCAGGAATTTGGCGCAACGACGGGGCGACCGCGCCGCTGCGGCTGGCTGGACTTGGTCTTGCTCCGATACTCCAATCTTATCAACGGTGTGAGTGAACTGGCACTGACAAAGCTCGATGTCTTAGACCACTTCGATGAAATCAAGGTCTGCACCGCATACAAGCTAAACGGAAAAGTGTTGAAAGACTTCCCAACCGACCACCACACCCTCTGCAAAATTGAGCCACACTACGAAACCCTGAAAGGCTGGAAAAGCTCGAACCGACACTGCCGAACATTTGAAGAATTACACCCGAATACCCGAGCCTATATCCACTTCATTGAAGATGCGCTGCAGACAAAAATTTCCTTCATCTCCGTCGGTCCAAAGCGCGATGAGATGATTTTTCGCTAAAAACGCTAAAAGGAAGGTGCAGTTTCCTAAGCAGCATAGAGGGAGTGAGACAAGCAAGGGATTAAACTTGCCTGCTTGTACTGCACAATGCCATTGAAAGAAGAAAAAAGCCAAAAAGCCATCTGTGGAGACCGCCACGACTTAGCGCTGCTCCTTAATGAGAAGATTAAACTCTTCTTCCGAGTTAATAATCTTGAAATCGTCTCCCATCTGCTTGATGAAGACCTGCACCCCATCAAAAGTAAGCGTCTCTGCATCGTCGGCGAAGGGACTCTCAGATGAAGTGCGTAAAAGCTCACTAGCTTGTTGTTGGATTGCGTCAAAGAAAGCAGGACTGAGTGCGATAGCAACCACTAAGCGGCGATTCACTTCATCGAAATACGCTTCGATTTTCTGCTCTTCCGTAAGCTGTTCCGAAAGTTTAAGCTCGAGCTTTTGCATATACTTTCCCTCTGAAAAATTAGGCGAACCGATTAGGCGAACCGAAGTTAGTTCGCCTCTCCAGCTTCCAGTTCCATCTCTACTGAAATAGCACCAGTGTTTTCACCACCACTTGCCAGATTGCCCAAAGCGATGGAATCCCGACAATAGACCAGCTGATAATGAGTTTGATGGTGTTATTCCGACGCATGTGAGCGCCGTTTGTTGTGTCTGCCATATTTTTCTTCCTCCTGTTTTAGTTAGGCTCGTTGCATTTGCATCGTGCCACTGGGTGTGTTTTGTGGCGCTTCGGCGTAGTGATACTTTGGTGAGACTTCCTTGACCAAGTAGTTGGCAATAAACCCAACGACCAACAGGCCGGCCATGATGTACATCGTTACGTTGTAGGCTTCGGCTTTGGGCACGCCATTGTTGATTTGATACTCACGGATGTAATTAACGAGCACTGGCCCTAAGACAGCGGCGGTTGACCATGCCGTAAGAAGGCGACCGTGAATAGCACCGACTTGCATCGTGCCGAACATATCACGCAAATAAGCTGGAATTGTCGCAAAGCCACCGCCATACATACTCATAATGATACCGAAAAGCACGACAAACAAAACGACGCTCCCAATCTGCCCAGTAGTCGGAATGAGCGCATAAAGCACAGTGCCCAAGCCGAGATAAATCATATAGTTTGTCTTACGACCTAAGATGTCAGAAAGCGATGACCAGAAGAAACGACCAACAAGGTTAAAGAGCGAAAGCAGTGCTGCAAAACCGCCTCCTGCTGCGGCAGCCATCTTCGTTACATCTTGCTCACTCAGTCCCATATCACGGAATTTTTTGAACAGGAACATTTCCTGAATCATCGGTGAAGCTTGCCCTAAGACACCAATGCCAGCCGTTACATTCATACAGAGCACAATCCAAAGAAGCCAGAACTGGGGGGTTTTAATTGCTACATCAGCAGTTACATTAGCAGTGGTGACCATCTTCTTTGGCTGTGCATGAGGCTCCCAGCCTTCGGGTTTCCAGTCTGGTGCAGGAACACGAGCCGTAAAAGCTCCAAAGAGCATAAAGACAAGGTAAATGAGCCCCATTGCGACGAAGGTTTCCCAGACACCCATTGAGGTTGGAGTCTTAAAGAAATTCATCAGCTCGACTGCTAACGGTGAGCCAACCATAGCACCGCCCCCGAAACCCATAATTGCAATTCCTGTAGCCATGCCGGGTCGGTCAGGAAACCACTTCATCAGCGTGGAGACGGGCGAAATGTAGCCCAGTCCTAAGCCAATACCGCCAATCACGCCGTAGCCGAAATACACAATCCAGATGTTGTGAATCGCAATGCCAAATGCACTAACCAAAAAGCCCGTCGACCAGCACACTGCAGAGACAAACATTGTTTTGCGAGGCCCAGAGCGTTCCACCCACTTGCCAAACACCGCAGCAGAGATGCCCAGCACCGCCAGAGCGATACTGAAAATCCAGCCAATCTCTGGGATGGTCCAATCAACTCCTTTTTGCGGCTCAGTAATGCCGATAAGTTTCGTCATTGGAATGTTAAAAACAGAAATGCCATACACCTGACCAATGCACAGGTGCACAGCCAGCGCAGACGGTGGAAAGAGCCAGCGGTTGTATCCGGGTTCGGCAATAGATTTCTCTCGGTCTAAAAACGACAGTAACGACATATCTTCGCCTCCTTCTGTTTTGTTGTTGTCATCGTTTTCGGTCACACGCCTGCTGGAAGACAGTTCTGGTTGCCCCTGCGTCAATACCTTGGCGTGCAAGCGTTCATTTTCGATACCACCGTAAATTTTTTTGTAGATTATTTCGTTCATTTTTCACACAACCTTTTAGGAGCTATGTCGCGCATTGAGCTTGAATCAGCCTTGAAAGACCAGCTAAACGCTTTCGGAAAAGCAAAATTACCACCCGGGCAACATCTTACTTTGAAATTCCCTGTACTAACCTACGGCACAACACCCAGAATTGACCTCAAAGACTGGCGACTGACCTTGGATGGCTTAGTAGAAAATCCGCTCACGCTGACTTGGGATGATTTTCTGGCTCTGCCGCAGGTGACGATTACAGCAGATTTTCACTGCGTAACACGCTGGTCAATGCTAGACAAGACATGGACAGGCGTGCCGATAAAGGAAGTGCTCAAACAGATTAAGCCAAAGCCTGAAGCGAGGGCAGTGATGGTCTACTGCTACGGTGGTTACACGACAAACCTCACGCTGGACGCGCTAGACGATGACGATGTATTGCTCTGCCACTCGTGGGAAGGGCAGCCACTTACACCAGAACACGGCGGTCCGTGCCGACTGCTGGTGCCCAAACGCTATGCTTGGAAAAGCGCAAAGTGGATCCATCGTATAGAGTTTCTCGCAGAAGATATGCCTGGCTTTTGGGAGCAAAACGGCTACTCAATGAGCGCTGACCCTTGGAAGGAAGAACGCTATTCCGATGATTGACTTGCACATTTCGGCATTTGTTCGCTCCTAAATGATTACGGTCGCTGAGGCAGATGCAATTCTTCAAGCGCGCTGTCGCGCCTTCGGCATCGCTGAATTGACCTTAGCTGAAGCAGTGGGACGTGTGCTTGCTGAGCCTTTGATAGCCGACCGTGATTTTCCCCCTTTTCACCGAGTTGCAATGGACGGTTTCGCCTTAGATTGGGCAGCGGTGCAAGCAGGGCAGCGACGATTTGAAGTGGTGCACACTCAGCGCGCAGGTATGCCTGCGGTAGCCTTGCCGAAGTCTGGTGTAGCAGTAGAAGTGATGACAGGGGCAGTGCTACCAGTGGGTGCGACCGTCGTTGTGCGTGTGGAAGATGTTGAGTTAGAACAACAGGGTGAGCGGCGATTCATTGCGCTAAAGAGCATCCCTGAAAAAATCTGGCAAAATGTGCATCAGCAGGGAATAGACCGTCGGCAGGGCGAGACGATTGTGCCACAGGGACGAATGCTGTCGCCAGCGGAAATTGCAGTAGCGGCTGCTATTGGCAAGGTAACCGTGCACGTCTATGCCCATCCACGCATTGCGATTGTCTCTACAGGTGATGAGCTGGTAGAAATTTCTGAGACCCCACTGCCACATCAAATTCGTCGCTCCAATGCAGCGATGCTGCAAGCCTTTCTGCGAGCACGTGGCTTGGAATGCAAGCTGTTTCACACTGGCGACGCGTCAGAAGCAATGCACCAATGCTTCGCAGACCTGCTTCAAGACTATGATGTGATAATTTCCACAGGTAGCGTGTCAGCAGGAGAAGTGGATATTTTGCCCAGCGTTCTGCAGGAGCTGGGTGTAGAAGTGCACTTCCACAAGGTTGCACAGCGTCCGGGAAAGCCGATGCTGTTTGGTCAAACGCAAACTTGCACTGTGTTTGCGCTGCCGGGTAATCCTGTTTCTGCGGTGCTATGCTTTTTGCGCTATGTGTGGCGCTGGATATGTGCAGCGCAAGGACAAGAGAAAAGCAAGCCGCTTTTTGCACAACTGACTGAGCCTGTGGTCTTTAAGCCTAAGCTGACCTACTTTTTGCCAGTTCGTCTGGCTGTCTCATCTGAAGCCACATTGCTGGCTGAACCGCTCGCTGGGCACGGCTCAGGTGACTTTGCCAATCTGGTCGACTGCGATGGATTTCTCGAGCTCCCTGCTGAAAAAAGTGAATTTGTAAAAGGTGAAGCCCACCCCGTCTGGCTCTACCGAGATTGGTGCTAAGAAAAAGGTAGGTGTTCTTTGCCTACAAGCATGGTGCGAATCTCTGCGAAGTGTGCATCTTATCCCAGTTCTAACGCAAATCTGTCCCCTCTCCTCCTGAAGGAGAGGGGGTTGAACTAAAGATTGCTAGATGACTAAGAAGCGTAGAAACGCTTAGCTTGCTGAGGCAGTACTGGTGGAGCTGGCAGTGTTGCCTGCAGAGCTTGATGCAGGGTCAGCAGGCGGCAGCATGCCCATTTTGCGCTTCAGTTCCAAAAGCGAGTCCGATGCAGCGCTCTTAGAAGGCGTAGCCAAAATTCGGTTGATTTGCTCGTCGACAGTCGTGGTGGCTTCAGCAATTTGGGCATAGGCTTCAGCTTCAGCTTCGGTTTGCATCACACGCTCTTTCATTTTCTCAAGCATGGCAATCGTGCCTGAGGAGTCGACGCCTGAGAGCTGCTGATTAATCTTCTTAGTGGCTTCGGCAGCTTTGGCACGTCCTTTCAGTGTAATGAGTTCATTTTCGTAGCGCGTAATAGTTGATTGCAGCTTTTGCACTTTGGTTTGGAGGGCATCGGCTTGCTGCTGCTGGAGCTGCGCATCAGTAAGAAGTTGACGCCCTCTGGCTTCAAATTCTTGCTTGCGGTGAAGGGCTTCGGTGGCAAGGCGTTCCGCTTCTGCCATATCTATGTCGCCTGCTTGAGCGCGCTGCAGCAGTGCCATCGCTTTGCGCTCATACTCTTGGGCTTGACGCAGTTGTTCTTCGCCGTCTTTGCGCAAACGCACTGCAACGGCTTTCACCTGTGCCAGCGCTTGGATTGATTTTGCAAGGTCAGCACGCAATTCCCGAATGCCTTGTTCCGTCATCTTGACAGGGTCTTCCATCTTGTCAATGACGGCATGCGCTTCAGACTGCGCGACGCGGAAAATTCTCTTGAATAGGCTTGCCATAAAACCTCCTTCGGCATTAGGTTAGGGTTATGATTTTGCGTATCGCAAAAGCTCTGTGCCGTGCTCAGCCAGTGCCAGCGACAAGGCTTCGATGGAAGCATAAAGCTCGTTGGGGTCAAGATTTTCTAACTGCAAGGTATCACGGAAAATGACTGTCTTGCCTTCCTCATCTAAGACGAAAGCACCGTGCACCAAAGTGCGATTCATCTTGAGCAATTTCTCAAAAAGGTCGCCGGGATTTTTCGGCACAGGCATAATAACCTGCTCAATGACAAGCAGGGTATCTTCGCAGTCAATCACCATATTCTTAATGCCATATTCTTCATCTTCGACGACCAAAATTTCATTTTTCTCATCTTCACTAACAATCTTGAGGTCCATATCCAAGAGCATATTCTTGACGGCTTGAAAGCGATTTTCCACATCGGTGGCGTCAAATGGATTGCGCATAGTCTTTTGGGTTTAGAGTTTTCGCAATTGGGTTATTTTTTGCTTAAATGCTTGGTCAGTTCTTCGTAGGCTCGGTTGATGCCTTTGGTGAGCTCAGTAGCGATGCGCTGCTTTTCTGGGTCGCCTGCGAACTTGTCAGGGTGATAAAGCGCCACCAGTCTCCGCCACGCACGCCGCACCGTTTCCAAGTCCGAACCGTAAGGGATTTCCAAGTTGGCATAGTAGCCTGCGATGTTGGGGTCTATGCTTGCAGCTGTGCCCGACGAGTGCTGCCAGCTCTGATAAGCGCTACTGTTCCAAGCGCCACGATACCCGCTTTGTTGCTGTGAGCCAGCGTAAGTGTGGCTGTAACCTTGACTTGATTGCGCTTGATGCCAATGGGCGTAGGTCTGATAGGATTCGTAGACCTTCTTTCGTGCCCGGCTATATTGTGCCTCAATCTCTTTCAGCAAGGTATCCAAGTCTAATTCTTTCCAGTTCGCTCGCCTAAATTGCGCATTATGGTAGGCTTTCAGAACTTTGACTAAGCGCGATAGAACACTCATTAGGGCTAAAAATGCAGTTTGGTTGAGAATATGCAGAGAGGCTTTCTTGACAAAGCAAGCACTGTGCATCCATTTTGAAGAAAGATAATAAAACTTTTTACTTGTGAGCAACTCAGCGCTCTTAGGGTTTTGCAAAAAAGGGTGGTGATAAGTTTGCTAAACTTGAGCCATCTTGCAGTGACTGTAGCAGCACGCCAAACATAACCAGCCGATGCAGCAGCTGCTCTACGCAATAGTTGGCATCTACGTAGCGCTGTGCGCAACGGAGATTGGGAGTGCGCAGGCTTTTGCCACCTCGACTGCTTTGGTCGATTCACTGCTCGTGCAGCAAAAGAAAGCCCTCTTTATCAAAAGGGCAATAGGGACAATAACAATCGATGGGCGGCTCGATGAACCAGCATGGCAAGAGGCTATGGTAGCAACGGACTTTGTGCAAAACTTTCCCTTCGACACATCACTGGCGCGTGCGCAAACCGAAGTGCGTGCTACTTTCGATGAACGCACGCTCTACATTGCGGCGGTATGCTACGAAGCAGGGACGAGTGCAGAGTTTGTGGTGCAATCGCTGCGACGCGACTTCAACTATGATGAGAGTGATAACTTCACGGTCATCATTGACCCGCTCTCTAATCAAACAACTGGCTTTATGTTCAGCGTCAGTCCGTTTGGCGTGCAGGCGGAGGGGCTTATCTCTGGCGGTGGTGGCTTTGGCACGAGCATGAATTGGGACAATGCTTGGCAAGCTGAAACACACATTGATGCAGACAAGTGGGTGGCAGAAATCGCAATTCCTTTTAACACGCTGCGCTTCAAAAGCGGCATCTCTACATGGCGCATCAACTTTGCACGCAACAATCTCAAGCTACCTGAAAATTCGTCTTGGGTGGCGGTGCCACGCGTGTTCCGCATAACCAATCTTGCCTTTGCAGGAGAACTGCACTGGGAAAAAGCGCCTGAAAATTACAGCGCCAATCTTTCGTTCATTCCCTACACGATTGGGAGCGTTGTGGCAAATTATCAAACTCGCGCTTTCCCCAACCCCACAGCAAATGCAGGGAGCGATGTAAAGCTGGCGCTCACTTCAGCGCTGAATCTTGACCTTACTTTTAATCCTGACTTTTCGCAAGTTGATGTCGACCGACAAATCACTAATCTCGATCGCTTCACGATTTTCTTTCCTGAGCAGCGTCAATTTTTCTTGGAAAACAGTGACCTGTTTTCATCGTTGGGCTTTCGGCGCATTCGCCCGTTTTTTTCGCGACAGATTGGGCTTTTTAACGGTCAGCCAACGACCATTTTAGCGGGCGCACGGCTTTCTGGTAATCTGGATGCAAGCTGGCGCATTGGAGCACTTATGCTGCAAACTGCCCGCAACGACTCTCTGCGATACAGCGGCAATAACTACGCTGTAGCAGTCACACAGCGCTTGCTCTTTGAGCGCTCAAATCTAACTGTGTTTGGCGTCAGCCGTCAAGGCGCAAATTATCGTGGCATTGAAGGCAATGACTTTAATCGTGTGTTAGGCATTGATTTTAATCTTGCCACTTTTGACGGCAGATGGTTAGGCAAGCTCTTCTATCACCATAACTTTACACCTCGCGCTCTGCCACATCAATTCGCCACCGCACTCTTTTTGCGCTACGAACAACCAGAGTTTCGCTTAGAGTGGAATCACGAGTTCATCGGTGAGCATTACAATCCAGAAGTGGGCTTTGTGCCACGTCGAGGGGTCTGGCGCTTTGAGCCACAAGCTGATTATCGCTTCTATCCAAGGTCAGACTTCATCAACAATCACGGCATCAGTTGCCGGCTCGATATGTATCGCTCGCAAGATTTCATCACAGAACTCGACCGCTCACTGGAACTGAGTTACTTTTTCAACTTGCAAAACACTGGTGCATTCGGCATCACATTCAGCGATGTAATGACCCGACTAACTTTCCCGTTTGACCCCACAGGGCGCGGTGAAGCCAACAACGAACTCCCAATCGGCGTCTACGAGTATCGAACTTTTGGTGCATATTTTGAGAGCGATGAGCGCAAGAGAGTTGCCTTTTCTGGCTCTGCGGAATTTGGCGGTTACTTCAATGGTCAGTTATTTAGGTATCGCTGCAACGCACGCTACCGTGCACAACCTTACGGCTTAATTTCGCTAAATCTCGAGCAAAATTTCATTTGGCTACCTGAGCCATTTCGCGGCACAACCCTGACTTTGCTGCAAGCGCGCTTTGACCTTTCACTCACGCGTGAGCTGTTCATGACCGCATTTTTGCAATACAACACGCAGATTCAAAATGTCAATCTCAATGCACGTTTGCAGTGGCGGTTTGCGCCAATGAGCGATGTGTTCTTGGTCTATACCGACAACTATGGCACAGATACATTTGCCGTGCGCAATCGTGGTGTGGTGTTGAAGATTATCTACTGGTTTAATGCATAAACTGCGGAAAATCATCTCAGGGGGACAGACTGGTGTCGACCAAGCAGCTTTGCGCGTAGCACTTGAACTCGGCTTGGAAACTGGTGGCTGGTGTCCGCCCGACCGTGCATGTGAGAGCGGCACAATTCCTGAGCATTTCCCCCTTGTGCCAACACCCGTAGAGCGAAGCCCTAATGCGCCCCATATTCCACGCTCGCTGCGAACCGAATGGAATGTGCGCGATAGCGATGCGACACTTGTGCTTGTACCTGACACGATTCAAAACGACGCAGGAACAAACTGGACGATTGAGTGCGCCAAGCGTTACAGCAAGCCAGTCTGTGCTATCAATCCTTTCTCAAGCGACGCATCAGTCAAAATTTACAACTGGCTCTCGTCACTTGACATTTCGACGCTTAATGTCGCAGGCCCAAGCGAGAAGACTTGCACGGGAATCGGGACAATAGCTGAAAAAATCTTGAGAAAAGCGTTTTTGCTATCTTCAAGCAAACTCAAGCTGGTAAGTGCTATGGAACCGCAAGCGACAGAGAGCCTCTCCGACTACGAACTCGAGCGTGGCAAGCCGATGCCAAACTTCAATCATGGATACATTCAAGCGAATCTCATCGTTGCATTGCGTGCAAGATATGGTCGACAATTTTCTGTTGTTTCCGAAGTTGCAATGCCTGTTGGGGATAGAGATGCTACGCCTGATGTGTTGGTCTTTCCGAAGCGTGTAGTCAATTGGTTTGAGACAAAGTCCGCTCTGTCCGAGCCGCCGATTTTAGCGATTGAAATTCAAAGCCCTTCGCAACCAATGGAAGTAATCCTTGACAAAGCCAAAGCAATGCTAGATCACAGGGTCAAATCGGTTTGGATTGTCCAACCTGCGTTGAAGACAGTCTCAGTTTTCACAAAAGAAGCTGAGCCAAAAACCTTTGTGGAAGGCACTGTCTCTGACAAAGCCAGTGGCATTGAGCTTTCGTTTGAGGAAATTTTTGCAACGGAGTAGAGTTTTCATTTATTCCTGTGTGGCTCATCACCAATAAAACAGGCAAGAAAATGTCGTGCTTCCCTCGAGGTTTTCGAGGCAATTATGGAAAAACTGGAAGAGCTGGAAGACACAAGGCTCTATGATGAAGTCAAGAAATTTAACGAGCTTTCTATTCCGATTGATGATGCACTTGAGATGATGGAAGCAAAGCGCAACGCCAAGATATACAAGTGATGGCTACGGTTTGTTGTGACCTGCCTTTTCCTCTCAGGCGCCGATTCGTTTAAGCATCTCTTTGACTTTTTCCTCAATCAAATTGCGCACCTTTCGGAACTCGTCTGGCTCTAAATGCTTTGGGTCAGGAATTGCCCAATCTTCACGAATTTTGGCACGCACAAATGGACAGTCATCGCCGCAGCCCATTGTGGCGACAAAGTCGTATTCCACATCAGGAATCTCATTAAGCGATTTTGAGGTGTGCGTGGTAAGGTCGTAGCCCAGCTCCTTCATGGCTTCAATTGCTTTTGGATTAACCTTGCCCGATGGATGCGAGCCAGCACTGAAGGCTTCTACCTTGCCACCACCGTGAATCTTCGCAAAGGCTTCTGCCATCTGACTGCGATTGGAGTTTTCCACGCAAACGAATAAGACTTTTTTCATTGTGTTAGGGTTAGTTAGAGATTCAAAGGATTGCAGCCGCACGTCTGTGCAGAGCACAGCGGAAGACACTAAAAATCAAGGCTTCCCGAATTCAAATCCCAGACGCTGCTACTCAATAAACTTCCTTACAGAAAGGAAACTGCCAATTAGCCCTAATCCAGCTCCAACAAGCGTGAGCACAAAAAGAAAGAGAGCATTAGGCGGTTGGAGCGCAGCATAAATGTCTGGCGCGGTGCGTGCCAAAAGCGTCATCATTGCTGTAACCAGTCCAGCTGCTAATACACCGCCTACCAGTCCTTGTAGGACACCTTCCAAAAGAAAGGGCAGGCGAATGAAGTTGAAGGTAGCGCCAACCAGCTGCATTGTGCGAATAATTTCACGCTTGCTATAAATCGCAAGGCGAATTGTGTTGGAAACCAATGCGATGGACGCAAAGGCAATAAGTATGCCCAGTGCAGCAGTGATAAAAAACAGGATGCGGGCATTGCTGTCGACACGGCTAAGAAGCTCGCGATTGTATCGCACATCAAGAACACCAGACTCTTTTGAGACAGCCGCAACAAACTTTTCTAAGCTATCCAATCGAGCATATTCAGGTCTAAGATTCACTTTGATAGATTGTGGCAATGGATTGGTGCCTAATATCTGCTCAATTTTCTCACCAAATTCCTTTTCAAAAATTTTGGCAGCGTCGTCTTTGGAAATGTAAGTTGCCTGTGCAACTGCATGATGCTGACGAATGTGCCCTGTGAGAGCTTTGGCATCACTGGGCGAGAGCGTTTCGCTAAGAAAGAATTCTACTTCTACACGGCTACGGATTTCTTCTAGCACACGCACCGCACTTTGCGTCAGAATAAGGAAAATGCTCAGCAACACCAGCGAAATAGCAATGGTAAAGATGGAAATTGCCGTTGCAAGTTTGGCTCGTTGGAAGCCGGAGAGACTTTCTTTGAGCACATAGCTAAGATTCATCTTGCCTTAGACCGTGTGTTGATACGAAGCCGTCTGGCTCACTCAATTTTGCGCTGCAAGAACCATCGTTCACCAATGTTCAGGGCGGCGCCGAATCGGAAGATGCTTTCTTCAATTAGGCCGTTTGTGGTCGTGCCACGACGCGCATACTGCAAGGAAATATCTAAGCGCGATGACTCAGCACTAAGCGGAATACCTAACCCAGCGGTAAGTCCCCATTCATCAATGCCAGTATTACCAATTTGCCAATTCGTCTGATAGTAGTATGCTCCAATGCGATAGGCGATGCGTGAAAAAAGGTTAGTACGCACTTCCAAACTGGGAATCACCTCTGCGCCAAGTGAGAAACGCACAGCGCGACGCTGCAGCTCCGCGCGTTGCCCGAAATACTCCGCTGCTGACCAGTCCTGAAGCATCACATCTGCGGCAACGATGTAGTTCGGAGTGCCACTGTATGCTAGTCCAATGGTAAGCACACTGGGAAGCGAGACCCACCCACTGACTTCATTCAGTGTGTCGCGCCGCTGCGTTTGTGAATTCCCCAAATTGTTGGTGAGAATGGTTCGGCGTGTGCCTTCAGCAGACGCACGAGAGGTGAACGCAACGCTCAGTGAGAAAAGGTCGCTTTGTGCAAAGATGCCTTGCTTAGAGGTGTAGCCCAAGCCAAATGTCCAAGTTTGCATTGCAAGGCGGTCTTCAAACTCGATTGCGGAGTCGACAAGTTCCAGCACGTCAAAGCGATGTTCAGAGCCTTGTGTCGTAGTGCCAAAAAGAAAATTAAGCGCAGCGCCCACGCGGAAGATGCCAAGCTTTTCACTGCGAAGCGGAGTAAAGCCAACTGCAATCGGCACGCTATTCAAGCCGCCTAAGCCGAAGTAAGAGAAACTGTAGCTCAGCGTGTCCAGACCGATAACAGTTGTGCCACGCTGCGTCTGCCTGTAATTAAGGCGTGAGTAGGGCAGAATGCCAGTGGAGACAACAAACTGCCAGATTGGAATCGCAAGGCTTGCGCCTTCAAAGCCAGCGACAACTTGATAACCTGAGGCACGAGGCGAACTTGCGAAGTAACCAATATATCCAAAATCACCAGCAATGCGGGTTTGGTCAATCGTTGTCAGCATAGCTGGGTTAATTCGGTGGATGTAAAAAAGGTCGGGAATAGCACTGCCTGCAA
Source organism: Chloroherpetonaceae bacterium (assembly GCA_025056565.1). Taxonomy (NCBI): domain Bacteria; kingdom Pseudomonadati; phylum Chlorobiota; class Chlorobiia; order Chlorobiales; family Chloroherpetonaceae; species Chloroherpetonaceae bacterium. The sequence continues at coordinate 125,150 of JANWWA010000005.1, forward strand.
AGCCCATTCCAGCCGACTGTGCAGTAACCAGTGAGCGGACCTCGCCAATGCCAAAGCGTGAGTAAAGCGAGCCGCCTTGTGCAAGGCACTGGGCTACAGAACTGACAAGCAGGAGAAAAATACCAATGCAAATTCTCACGGGAGTGCGTGTGTGCTAGTGAACTAACCTTCCAATGCGCGACCAGCGTATTGATGCCAATTTATCAAACACGCGAAACAGGCTCAGCTCAGGGTCCCAAGACCAATAGATAATCAAGGCAGAACCAACAATATGCGACTCGGGCACAAAACCCCAGTAGCGGCTATCCAGACTATTGTCGCGATTGTCACCCATCATAAAGTAGTAGTTTTGCTGGACGACATATTCGTTGGTGGGCTTGCCGTCAACATAGACCTGCCGTCCCATCATCGCAGTGGTGTGTCCCTCATACTCCAAAAGGAACTTGTAGGTGTAAAAAGTCTCGGGCATAAGCGTGATTTTATCCCCTTTTTTCGGAATATGCAGCGGACCAAAGTTATCCTTGTTGAAAGAGGAGTAAAGTGGAAAGATATTGATTTCAGCTTGTCCGGGCGGCAAAGGCTGTGGCGAAAGAAACTGTCCTTCCGGCGGCAGCGGGAATTCCTTGCCGTCCACGAACACCTGTCGGTTTTTGATTTCAATCGTCTGTCCCGCAACGGCTACGCAGCGCTTGATGTAATTGACATCTTTATCACGTGGGTATTTGAAAACCACGACATCACCTTGTTCAACTTGCTTAAAGCCCGGTAGGCGATAGTTGGTGAAGGGGACGATGGCACCGTAGATGAACTTATTAACCAAGAGAAAATCACCAGCTAGCAGTGTCTTTTCCATGGAGCCTGTGGGAATGCGGTAGGCTTCAATAACAAAAGAGCGCAAGAGGAAAGCGGCAACGCCAGCAAAAATCAAGGCTTCTATCCACTCGCGCGTTTTGCTTTTTTTCGTTGGCGTGCCTTTGGCAGACTGTCCATTTAGGATTTCACCAGCTTTGCTCTTTTTTTCTTTTTGTGGCTCAGGCTTTTGTGCCTTTGCTTTTGCAGTTGAAGCGCTCATTTTAAGGCATTTGAGAGTTCAAAATCGCTATTCGTCACTGACGCTCAGCACAGCAAGAAAAGCTTCTTGTGGCACTTCTACGCGACCGACTTGCTTCATGCGCTTTTTGCCTTCCTTTTGCTTTTCAAGTAGCTTGCGTTTGCGCGTAATGTCGCCACCGTAACACTTTGCCAGCACGTTTTTGCGCAGCGCGCCAATCGTTTCTCGTGCAATCACACGACTGCCAATAGCAGCTTGAATGGCAACTTCAAACATCTGGCGTGGAATCAGCTCCTTGAGCTTGGCGCAGAGTTTGCGACCCCACTCATATGCCTTCGAGCGATGCACAATCATTGAGAGCGCATCGACCACTTCACCATTGAGCAAAATATCCAGCTTGACCAGATCAGCCTCACGGTAGCCAATCGGCTCGTAATCCATTGAGGCGTAGCCTTTGGAGATAGATTTCAGCTTGTCGTAGAAGTCAAAAATGATTTCAGCAAGCGGGAATTCAAACTTCAGATGAGCGCGCGTGGGGTCTAAATACTGCGTGTCTTTGTGCTCGCCACGCCGTTCCATAGCAAGTTTCATAATGTTGCCAATGTATTCCGTCGCCGTAATAATTTCGGCACGAATGTATGGCTCTTCAATGCGCTCAATTCTGCCAGCATCAGGCATCTTAGCGGGGTTATCGACCACAATGCGCTCGCCATTGGTGGTATAGACAATGTATTCTACATTCGGCACGGTGGTGATGATATTCATTCCATATTCCCGCTCTAAGCGCTCCTGAACAATTTCCATATGGAGCAAGCCCAAAAAACCACAGCGGAAGCCAAAGCCGAGCGCAATGGAGCTTTCAGGCACATAGACAAGCGAGGAATCATTCAGCGAGAGCTTATCTAATGACTCGCGCAGCTCTTCAAAGTCCTCGCTGCTAACGGGATAAATGCCGCTAAAGACCATTGGCTTCACTTCCTTGTAGCCCGCCAGTGGCTCGGTGGCAGGATTGTCAGCGTTCGTTACTGTGTCGCCAACTTTTGTGTCCTTGACATCTTTAATAGAGCAAATCAGGTAGCCGACATTACCTGCTTCCAGAAAGTCTGTAGGCTGACGCTTTAAGCCAAGCACACCGACTTCTTCGGCGTAGTAAGTTTTGCCGTTTGCAAAAAAGCGCACGCGGTCGCCCCTGCGTAGGATACCGTCGACAATGCGAACGTAAGCAATCGCACCACGGTAGGCATCAAAAACAGAGTCAAAAATCAAGGCGCGCAGCGGTTTGTCTACATTTGCCTTGGGGGCAGGAATGCGTGCAATGACAGCTTCTAAAATATCTACGATGCCAATGCCTTCTTTGGCTGAAGCAAGGATAATTTCGTCGTCCTTTGCGCCAATGAGGTCATAGAGCTGTGCCTTGACTCTCGGCAAATCGGCAGAAGGCAGGTCAATCTTGTTGATGACAGGGATAATCTCAAGTCCAGCGTCAATTGCAAGATACAGATTGGCAATGGTTTGGGCTTCGACGCCTTGAACGGCATCCACTACCAGCAAAGCGCCTTCGCAAGCAGCCAGCGAGCGGGAAACCTCGTAGGTGAAGTCTACGTGTCCGGGCGTATCGATAAGGTTCAGAGTGTAGGTTTCACCATTTTTGGCAGTGTAATGCATTTGAATTGCATGGCTCTTAATGGTAATTCCACGCTCGCGTTCAAGCTCCATATCGTCAAGCACCTGATCCATCATCTCGCGCTGTGAAATCGTGCCTGTAATCTCCAGCAGTCTATCTGCCAGCGTGGACTTGCCGTGGTCAATATGCGCAATGATGCAAAAGTTGCGAATCTTCTCTTGCGAGAAGGCTGATTTGGGAAGATATGCGAGCGATTGTGCTGCACTCATTCTCAAACTTTCTTGGGATTGACGCGTTTGGATAACTGCCAATATAGCGAAATCCGTTTCAAATTGTGCTGCCAAAGGGAAGCGACACTTAACGCACCACCGCTAACTTTCCTACCTTTTCAGGCACACCTTCTGCCGTAATACGGTAAAGGTAGATGCCCGAGGAGACCTTTTCACCTTGCTCGGTGTCCAAAAACCACCGTGCGCCACCGGTCTCGCCACTGTGCTCAATGCGTTTAATGACGCGCCCTGTGAGCGTCAGGATTTCAATCGTTGCCTTGCGCGTCAGGTTGGCAAACATCACAAAATCTACACCGGCGCGCTGATGATAGGGATTCGGGTAGGTAAAAACGCTCGATAGGTCATCTTTCACTTCAGAAAACACGACCACATTGCCGCTGGAAGCAGTATCAATTGGAGTGCCATCTGCAGCGCGAAGGCGACGCAATGTAATGGAGACAGGCACGCCCAGCGCGCCAATCCGTCGCCCTTCAAGGCGCAAGCGCAGGCGATTTTCACGATTGTCAACTTCTACGCTGGAAACACGCCCACTCGGTCGCACTTCATAGTTCGAGAGCGATTGTGCTGAGACTGCATCAATTGGTTTGCTCATAGTCAGTTCGACTTGGTCGGGAGCAAGTGCGCGACGCGACAGCACGAAAAACGCACTGGAAGGGACTTGCCGCACATCAAACGAGGCGGTGCGAAACTGTGCATCAAGGCGTGCATTGAAAATATCACGCACATTAGGGCTGACACGCACTTCGTAACGACCAGTGTCCAAAGGTGCGTTGCGAAATGAAAGCACCACTTCTCGAGCGCCACGCGCCAAAATGGCTGATGTGGGGTAAAACGACAAGCCACCTTGCTTTTGAATTTCAAACCACGCAGGGTTGAGCGGTGCATCTTGCAAGGCATCACTGAAGCGAAGGCGCAAATGGTCGTCGGCATCATACTCGGCTGACAGCAATCGTGGCAAGGGCTTCGGCACACTAAGCACATAAACACTGGTATCGCTTTCTCGCACGCCATCAAAGGCGGTTACTGCATAAACATAGAACCGATTGCGCTGCACGGCTCGGTCAATAAAGACATTTTCGGTTACTGTTGCCCGTCGTGAAAGCACAAAGGGATACGAGGGAAATGAGAGATACTCACCGCGGTAAATGCGATATTCTTGTGCCTCAGGGGTTCTATTCCACGAAAGCTGAAGCGCGGTTTCATCAAGCGGCTCGACACTGACACCAACTGGTGAAGGGGGCAAAGTGTTGCCCTGAAATTCATAGCCAAAGGTTTGAAGGTCATCGCTGAAAAAAATCTCATTTCGTCCGTTGCCGTCAATGTCGGCAATGAGCAGTTCTTGTGCGGTCGCTGCGGGAAAAATCCAAAACGGCTCAAAGCGCTGGTGGGAAGCATTCCACTTGAAAACATAAAGATTGGGGTAAGCTAAAATGCAAAGTTCGTCTATGCCATCACGGTCAAGGTCGCCACTTTGAATAGCGCTCTCGAAGAGGGATTTTGCACGGTAGTTAAAAAATCGCTGCGACCAGATTTTCTCGTAACGGTCATTGCCGACGGCTTGCCAGCACTCAGCAAGCCAGACAGGTGCAGCGTAGTCCCGCGTCTGGGTGTCGAAGTTAAGGTCGGCATGCGCCATCACGACAAACTGGCGCTGACCGTTGCCCAAGAAGTTGCCACTAACGATAAAGTTGCTACCGCCCAGATATGGTGTGCGATTGAGCCATGTTTGGGTGTAGATGTTGCCCACGCCGGAGTATTCGTAAATGTAGAAGTTGCCATCAAAGTCGCCCACAAGAATTTCAGGCTTGCCATCGCCGTCGAAGTCTTCCACAATGGATTTAGGCTGCTCGAACTGCGGGCGTGTGCCGTCCTTAGCGCGTCGGACAGGGTTGGGCAAGGTGGCAAGTCGCCGAAAGGTAGAGTCCAGAATGAAGTAAGCTGTATCGTTGCGCACAAGTAAGTGCTGCTCACCTGTGCCTTTGGTGTCGGCAATGCGCGATGCCCAAAAGTTGCGAGAGGTTGTGTCTTGAAAGAGAATGCGGGCAAAAGGTGAGGAGGTCGGAGAGGATTGCGAAAAAATGATGCTGCGTCCGATGGCGTAAGCAACGGTTTCCAAGAGTCCATCACGATTGAGGTCGCCGACATGTTGCGGAATCATGACAGGCGACGCAACAGAATCCAGCAGCTCGAAGCGCTCGCCTGTGAACTCAAAGCGTTTCAGGCGTGAGAAGCGTGCGCCTTGAAGCGGCAAGGCTTCGTTAAGCAAGACTTCGCGCCGACCGTTGCGATTGAAATCTTGCACCAAAGGCAGAAGTGTGCCAGTGGGCAGGCGAAATTCACGCCGCTCCCGAAAGAGCGTTTGACCAAAGGTAGGGGGCTGAAAAATCTCGCCACGGAGCCGGAATCGCTTTCGCTCGCTTTCCGTAGAAAGCCCAGCTACATTGCGCACTTGAAGATACCACTCATACTCCACATCGGGCTGAAGCTCTGTGCGACGCAGCAGCACAAAGTGTCGGCGACGAATGAAGGGCAAACGAAACGGCTGAAAAGGCTCACGAGTGCCATGCCGTTTGAAGAAGAGTGTGGCTTCAGAAAGGTCATCGGTTTCCGCTTCAATCAAGATGCCGTATTGGTCGTTAATGATCACTTCGTCATAGCGCACACCATCGAGGCGAGGTGGCGTGCGGTCTAAGAAGTATTGAATACGGTTTTCAATTGTTCTTCCATTCTGCTCACGCACCAGCAGGCGCACCACATAGACTGAATCAGGCAAAGCGGCAACATTCCAAAAACCAAGCGTGTCTTGCAAGCGCTGGCGTGCGGTGGGTGGCTGAATAGTTTGCCATGCAGCACGGTCGCTAAGTCCTGGACGAAATTGCAGTGCATAGTCTTGAAACTGCGGCGAGAGAGCAGTGCCAATAATCGGGACACGGGACGAAGCAAAGTTGTTAGGAAAAATGCCGCTGTCGTAAGTAGGAGAAAGAATTTTTGCAATCGGAGCGCCAAGGGCTTCAATGGCTCGCAGAAGATTAAGCCGACCGCCGCCGCTGCTATGGTCCCAGCCTTCGTCTTCAATGTCATCAGCCGTAGCGACTAAAATGCCGCGCACTTGTTCAGGTGAAAGAGAAGGATTGCGCGAAAGCACCAGAGCTGCAGCACCAGAGGCGTGCGCAGCCGCAGCGCTGGTGCCGCCAAACGAGGCTGAATAGAAGTTGCGGTAAAAAGGGTAAGTGGTGGGAATTGCTTCGCCGGGTGCAGCAAAGTCCACGCGAAAACCGCGCGTAGAAAAAGGTGTGATTTCGTCAAAGCGGGTCGTCGCTGCCGTAGCAATCACTTCATCGTAGCCAGCAGGATAGCGCTGCTGCTCACCACCAGCATTGCCCGCTGAGGCGCACATGACCACGCCTTTGGAGTAGGCATACTTTACCGCATCACGCAGCACTGGAGAAGCCACCACATCACCAAAGCTCATATTCACTACGCGAATACCGTTATCGGCAGCATAGATGAGCGCGGAGGCAATGTCTTTGTCAGATGCCGCATCGCCACCGTAGCCACCTGCGCCTGTAAAGACGCGCAAGGCAACAAGGCGGCAATTTGGAGCCACGCCAGCAATGCCAATCCGATTGTTTGTAGCGGCTGCAGCAATACCCGCACAAGCCGTGCCGTGAGAGTTATCATCAAATGGGTCAGGGTCGGGAAACTGGAAGTCAGAAGAACCATTAAGCGCATCGTTGTTGAACGGTTGGTCGGTAAAGTCCCAACCAATCACGTCGTCAGGGTAGCCGTTACCATCTTGGTCAATGCCGTCAAAGTCACCTGTAAGGCCGTTTGGGTCTAGCTCAAAAGTTTGCGGATTGCGTCGCTCACGAAAGTCCCACGGCTCAAAAGTTCCATTGCGATTGCGGTCTTCAGCAGGCTTGATAAAGAGCTTGGGTGCAAGGTCAGGGTGTGTGTAATCAATGCCAGTATCAATAATGCCAATGAGAACAGCAGAGTCACCCTTTGTAAGTTGCCACGCTGCTTCAGCTTGAATTTTGGCAAGATTCCATTGCGAACGGTAAGCAGAGTCATTCGGAGTGCGCCAATGGCTTGAAGAATTGGGCAAACTCTGAGGTGAAAATGCAGAAGCTGGTGGAGGTGAGGCATCAGAGTCCAGCGAGAGTAAGCGGACAGGCGTAGCATATTCCACATCAGGGTGACGGGAGAAGTCTCTAAGCAATCGCTCTACATCAAGTGCAGAGACACTGTTTGGCAGACGAAGAACAGCAATGCGGTCAATATCGCGCAGCCGTGAGGCTTGCAGCGTTTTGGTGCGTTTGCCAAGCGTGTTGGGCGTAAGCGAAAGAAGTGTAGCACTAGAAATGTCAAGATTTCCAATGCGCAGCGCCGTAGGCTGGGTGGAAAGGCAAGCGGCTTGAAGCGTGGCAAGAGTTTGCAACGAAAGCGTGGGTTTAAACTTAACCACAATTTCATTCGGTGAAACTCGAGGCGCTCTATGAAGCAATGCATGCCATGCAGCAGGCTGCCACCGCTGAAAACGAAGGGCTTCTGGCTGGGCAAGAACGAACTTGGACGAAGCAAAAGAAAAAAGCAGGAAAAAAATAGACTGAAAGAGCACACGGAGAATGCGTATTAGAGCAAAGTGCATATTGGCTGGTTACTTTGATCGACAAAATATCGGCTCATTTAGCAAGAATCAAGGGCAGAGGTCGTAGCATGATAGCACTGCATCACAATATGCATTTCACTAGCGCTATGCTTTGAGCTCGGTGGCAGCGGCTTGCGCTTCGGGTTGGAACTTTTCCAGCACTTTCAGCACTGTTTCAATTGCTGCCTTTGGGTTATCCTTGTAATCCTTCGGGAAAAGAATTTCCAGCTTGAGGCGCTTTTCATTTTTGAAAGTAGGCGAGTAAGCACTCAGTGCACCGCTGCTTACGGCATCAAGCACAGCGCCAAACACCTTGCCTTCGTAGAAACTCTTGTCATCACCTTCTGGGAATACAAAGACCGCTTTCTTTTCGCTGATTTCAATGCGTGAGAGGGAAAGCGCAGTAGCCGCAAGGCGCAGCCGTGCTACGGCAAGTAAATTCTCGCACTCTTCGGGCATTCTCCCGAAACGGTCTTGCAGCTCAGCTTCAAACTGTGCAAGGTCTTCATTGGTTCTGGCTTTCGAAAGCCGTTCATAGAGCGCAAAGCGTTCTGAGGCAGATTCCACATAGTAACTTGGCAAAAGTGCATTGAAGTAGAAGGTAACTTCCGTAGGCTTGTCAGGCTTTGTGCGCTGCAGCTCTGCTTCTTTGAAGATGTTCTGAAACTCAGTGGATTTCAGTTCGGCAACAGCTTCTTCCAAAATTTTTTGATAGAGGTCAAAGCCCAGTTCATAGATGTAACCCGATTGCTCAGCGCCCAAGAGATTGCCAGCGCCGCGAATGTCCAAATCGCGTAAAGCCACATTGAAGCCAGAGCCAAGCTCAGTGAATTCTTCAATTGTAGCAAGGCGCTGGAGGGCTTCTTGCGAGAGGCTAGAAATAGGAGGCGTCAGTAGGTAGCAATACGCTTTTTTATCGCTGCGTCCAACTCGCCCACGCAGTTGATAGAGGTCTGCCAAGCCAAAGGTGTCAGCGCGATTGATGATAATGGTATTAGCGTTGGAAATATCCAGCCCTGATTCAATAATTGTGGTGCAGACCAAAATGTCAATTTCTCGCTCGAGAAAATCCATCATAATCTCTTCCAGCTCCTTTGAGGGCAATTGAGCGTGTGCGACTCTGATGCGGGCTTTTGGAAACATTCGCCTAAGGAGGTCAAAGATGGAATCAATCGTATTGATGCGATTGTGGAGGAAGAAGACTTGTCCGCCACGCGAAAGCTCTCTGGCAATGCTTTGGCGAATCAGCTCTTCATCAAACTCATGTACAATCGTCTCAATCGGCTGACGATTTTTGGGAGGAGTTGAAATAATCGAGAGGTCGCGTGCGCCCATCATTGAAAATTGCAAAGTGCGTGGAATAGGTGTGGCGGAAAGCGTGAGGGTGTCGACAGTTGGAAAAGCTTCACGCAGTTTTTCTTTGGTGGCAACACCAAAGTGCTGCTCTTCATCAATAATCAATAGGCCCAAATCCTTGAACACCACATCTTTCGACACCAATCGATGCGTGCCAATGACGATGTCGACCACTCCTTTACGCAGGTCTTCCACGATACGCTTTTGCTCAGCTTTGGGAACGAAGCGGCTTAGCACCTCAATGCGCGTGGGGAAATTCTGAAATCGCTGCTTGAAGGTGCGGTAGTGCTGATGCGCCAGAATGGTGGTTGGTGCAAGCACAGCCACTTGCTTACCAGATTCCACTGCTTTGAACGCTGCGCGCATCGCAACTTCAGTTTTGCCAAAACCTGCATCGCCGCAGATAAGTCGATCCATTGGCGCTGGCGACTCCATATCGCGTTTGACGGCTTCGATTGCAGCCAGTTGGTCAGGTGTTTCTTCAAAAATAAATGCAGCCTCAAATTCACGCATCCAAATCGTATCGGGCAAAGCAGCAAAACCTTGGGTCATTTTGCGCTTAGCATATAGCTCAATCAGATTGCGGGCAATGTCTTTGAGGCGTTTCTTGACGCGTTCTTTTTGCTGCTTCCACTTCTCGCTACCAAGCCGTGAGAGCGTAACAGGTTTGCCTTCCGCAGCCGAATACTTTGAAAGCAAGTGCAGGTTTTGCAAGCTTACATATAACTTACCACCTTTGTCATATTCAATGAGCACGCACTCTTGTTCAGAATCGGCGACTTTGATTTTTTCTAAGCCCATAAAAATGCCGATGCCGTGCTCCTCGTGCACGATGTAGTCGCCAACCTTGAGAACGCGTAAATCGCGCAAAGAAATCTGGCGACGGCGTTTGCGGCGGCGTTGCCGATGCCGATGGAGTTTTCCAAAGATGTCGGACTCGGTGTAAAGTGAAAGCTCTGCGCAAGCAAAGCCGTCGTAAAGGTTCAATGGCAGCATGTAAAGCGTGAGGGTGGCTTCCCCTTGAAGCGTTTCATCGGCAGCCAGAAACTCCGCTAAGTCTTCGATTTCTTTCTGAGATGTGAGTGCAAGCACGCTGCTGATTTGGCGCGCTGCGTCTTTTTTCAGGGCCTCAGCAAGCAGGTGGAAGTTTGAGTTGAACTTGGTTTGCGCAGTGGTGCGAAGCTCGAAATCACCCGTAGTAAGCGTGAGCAACCTGAGCTGTGCAAACCCGCTAAGTTGAGTCTCAACTTCTGTGCGGGAGAAGTATTCTGGGTCAGGTGCACCAAAATCGCTGTCGCTGTGGAGGCGTGTAACCACCCAACTATCTGGCGGAAGGTAGGTGAGCAGTGATGTGGCTGCGTCGGACACGCTGGCAAAATTTGACACAATTTCTGCGCTGCCTATCTCAGAACTTGACAGCTGCGTGCTCACCTCAAAGGTGCGAATAGACTCAACTTCATCGCCGAAAAACTCAATGCGAAAAGGCTTCGTGCTGCTATGTGAAAAGACATCAACGATTGAACCACGCACGGCATAGTCACCTTCCTCTTCCACAAAATCTTTGCGCACAAAGCCACTTTGTCGCAGGAAGGTTTGAAGAAAATCATATCCAAGTAAGTCACCTTTTTTGACCAGCAAACGACGCTCTCTGGCTTTATCCTTCGGCAAGACCTTTCGGCAAAGTTCAGCTGGGGTGCTCAAAATCATTTTCTTTTCACCTGAAAGCAATGCAGAGAGCACACTTGAAGTATCGCTCGCAAAGTTCATCACTGCTGTATCGCCCAAGATTGCAGAGAGGTCATTTTCATACATCTCAATGTCATCGTCGCTGGCGACAATGAGCATTGGATAAGGCTGCTCTTCAAAGAGCCGACTAAGCAAAAGCGAAAGCAAAGAGCCATGTCCGCCAGAGAGTGTAGCAAGCCTATTGCGTGCCAAGCGCGCAGCAATGTTCTGAGCAATTTGCTCTAACCCAAGCTTTTGCCAAAGCCACTGGCGCGAAACTTTTTCAATGTGAATGGTCTTGCCGTTGGTAGGTAACGAATTTTGCATCTCCAGAGCGCTGAGTTATATTGGCTACCAATTAGGTCAGTTCATCAAACTAAAAAAGCGAAAGGAAAATTTATAGGTATGAAAAAGTTACTGGCTGCGCTGGCTTTGCTGCTTGCCTTTGCAACGGTTGCCTCGGCTCAAGATGCCAAAGAAGCTCAAAAGAAAAGTGAGTGTGGCACGGCGACAGTTCAGATGACGCAAGATGCTAAGAAAGCCAAAGGGTCTTGTCCCAGTGCAGAATCGTGCTGCCCTGCGATGAAAGAAGCAAAAGTGACGGAAAAGCAAGCCAAGTCTGAGAAAGCAAAAGCATCTCGCAAGAAAACGGTGTGATGGGAGCGGAGAGAGGAAAGGTCTCTTTCTGCGTTGTGGTTTCAAACTGTTAGCCTTCAGGAGTTATGCAAACCAAGAACCCGCCCATTAAGCGCACAAAGCTCTCGCTGCTTGAGCGGCTTTACTTGCCTGAGATTCTCAAAGGAATGGCCTACACCTTCAGGCAGATGTTTCGCCCGAAGATGACGATGTCGTATCCAGAGGTCAAGTGGAAACCGCCAGCTGTATTTCGTGGTCGCCCTGTTTTAGTAGAGCGGGAGGATAAAACAGGTGAGCGCTGCGTAGCATGCGGGCTTTGCGCGCGTGTCTGTCCGCCCCTTGCGATTTCTATGCAAGCCAGCGAGACCGACCTGCCACAAGAGCGACGACCGATTACCTTCGAAATCAATATGCTGCGCTGCATCTACTGCGGCTATTGCGAGGAAGTCTGTCCAGAAGAGGCCATCGTAATGAGTGATGAGTATGACATTACCTACCACTCGCGTGAGAGCGCAATTTTGACCAAAGAGCAACTGCTGGTGCCGATGGAAAGGGTCAAAGCTCGATTAGAGTTTCTTAGGCAGTATAAAAACGCAGTGCGACGTGCTGAAGACCAAGTAGTCGGCGAAGAAGTGCAAAAATAAGCGTCTTAGTCGCTGCGCTGGCACGTTTGCATGCGCCGAAATGAGTGGTGACTGCAAACCGCCAGAGCCTTACTCTAAAATCTTCAAAAAACCCAACAATGAATATTCACGAGCATCAAGCCAAAGACATTTTGCGGCGCTACAATGTGCCAGTCCCCAAAGGCATGGTTGCCTTTACTGCAGAGGAAGCCAGAGCTGCTGCTGCACAGCTTTTGGCAGAGCAGGGTGGAGGGGTCGTGGTGGTTAAAGCGCAGATTCACGCAGGTGGGCGTGGCAAAGCAGGCGGCGTGAAAGTAGTGCGCAGCGCCGAAGAGGCATTTGAGATAGCGCAAAAAATGCTGGGAATGAAGCTCGTTACGCATCAAACGGGCCCAGCTGGCAAAGAGGTGCGTCGGCTGCTCATTGAACAAGGAGTCAACATCGCACGCGAACTTTATCTCGGCATCACGCTCGATCGCGCCGTGTCGAAAAATGTGTTGATGGTCTCTACCGAAGGGGGAATGGAAATCGAAGCGGTGGCGGAGCAGTCGCCTGAAAAAATCTTCAAGCAACATCTTCACCCGATGTTGGGTATCCAGCCCTATCAAGCCCGTGAAGCAGCTTTGTTCTTAGGCTTAGAGGGGGAGCAATTCAAAAACGCAGTGCAGTTCATTCTGGCACTGTGCCATGCTTACCAGCAAATTGATGCGTCGCTAGCAGAAATTAACCCGCTGGTTGTAACCAAAGAAGGTGCAGTGTTGGCGCTCGATGCCAAAATCAATTTGGACGACAATGCCCTTTTCCGCCACAAGGAATTTCTCGAGCTACGCGACATCACCGAAGAAGACCCACTCGAAGTCGAAGCCTCTGCCTCAAACTTGAATTATGTCAAGCTGGACGGCAACGTAGGCTGTATGGTCAACGGGGCAGGACTGGCGATGGCAACAATGGATATTATTCAACTGGCAGGCGGCAAGCCAGCAAATTTCCTCGATGTAGGGGGCACAGCTAGCGCAAAAACTGTCGAAGCAGGCTTCAAAATTATTCTGTCAGACCCAAACGTGCGTGCAATTTTAGTTAACATCTTCGGCGGCATCGTACGCTGCGACCGCGTGGCCGCAGGCATTATTGAAGCAGCAAAAAATCTCTCCATCAAGTATCCAGTGGTGGTGCGCTTGGAAGGCACGAATGCAGAGCTGGCTAAGGCAATGCTGAACGAATCAGGCTTAAACTTGATTCCAGCTGATGGCTTTAAGAACGCAGCGGAAAAAGTGCGTGCTGCGTTGCAGTCAGTGAGCTAAGGAAAGCCTGCCACTTGCGCTTGCCTTTGCCAAAGCCCCGCAGAGCTATCCAGAATGTGGGAGGCTTGCAAAAAGCAGCAAGTGTGTTACCCGCTTGAAAGGCATAAAAACGCAGTTGAAGTTAGAAGCCCCTCCAAAAAACGCAGCCCTATGAGCGCCAAGTGTTTTGTTCTTTCAAAAAAATTGTGTAGTCTCCGCCACGCTTATTTCAACAACGCTTCACAACACATCTCAAAATGTCCAAGACACTGACCGCTGCCGAAAAAAAACGCGACAAAGAGAGAAAGACAGGTCGCACTGCAGGCAAAAAGGCAACGCTCTCGCTCTCAATGCCGCTGCGCAAAGAAAATTACCTCTACATTGCAATTGGCGTCGCTGTAATCATCTTCAGCTATGTGCTGATGGCGATTGACAATAGCGTCGATGGCTTCATTTCGCTCACGCTTTGCCCGATTCTGCTGATTGCAGCGTATGCGTGGATTGTCTTTGCGATTCTCTATCAGCAAAAGTCTGAGGCGGAAGAGACTGTTGAAGCGCCGAATACCAATTAAGTGGCAAGGCGTCTCTGCTCACCGAGTAAGCGGAGACGCCACCGACAAGTTGATGTGCAAAGCAAAGGTTACTTCCTTAGTGCAGCGCGTGCAGCAGCCAGCCGTGCAATCGGAATGCGGAACGGGCTGCAGGAGACATAATCAAAGCCTAAGCGATGGCAGAACTCAACGGAACTCGGCTCACCGCCATGCTCACCACAAATACCAACTTTTAGCTTAGGCTTGGCACGGCGACCTTCTTCGGTTGCGATTTGCATCAGCCGCCCAACGCCAATTTGGTCAATCGCTTCAAAGGGGTCTCTGGGGTAAATTTCTTTTTCCACATACATCGGAAGGAAACGTCCTGAATCATCCCGGCTAACCCCCAGAGTCATTTGCGTAAGGTCGTTAGTGCCAAAGCTGAAGAAATCCGCCGTTTCAGCAATTTGTGCAGCTGTCAGTGCTGCACGGGGCACTTCAATCATTGTGCCAACAAGGTATTCAATCTTGACGCCCTTTTCGGCAAAAACTTTCTGAGCGACATCGTGGATAATTTGAGCTTGCATCTGCAGCTCTTTGGCATCGCCCACCAGCGGAATCATAATCTCGGGGAAGACTTTGATGCCGTCTTTGTGTGCATTGCAAGCAGCTTCCAGAATAGCGCGTGCTTGCATTTCTGTAATTTCAGGATAAATGATACCCAAGCGGCAACCGCGAAAGCCCAGCATAGGGTTCATTTCCATCAGTGATTGAATGCGCTGACGCACTTCTTCGTAAGGCAGATGCAATTTCTCAGCCAGCTCGCGTTGCTCGGCTTCAGTGTGCGGCAAAAATTCGTGCAGGGGCGGGTCAAGTAGGCGAATGGTCGTGGGATGTCCGTCCATCACCTTGAAAATGCCATAGAAGTCGACACGCTGATAGGGCATAATGTTTTTAAGAGCGGCACGGCGTTCTTCGGGCGTATTAGCTAAAATCATTCGGCGCACTTCGGTGATGCGGTCACCGCCGAAGAACATATGCTCTGTGCGGCAAAGTCCAATACCCTCTGCGCCAAAGGCAATAGCATGGCGGGCTTGGTCGGGCTGGTCTGCATTGGCACGAATGCGCAGCTTGCGATACTTATCTGCCCACTGCATCAGGCGTTCGTACATCTGGTAAATGGCTGAGTCCTCAGGCTTCAAAGTTTTGCTGAAGAGCACCTGCAAGACTTCAGAGGGCTTGGTTTCAACTTCACCTTCAATGACTTCACCTGTAGAGCCATCAATGGAGATATAGTCGCCTTCTTTGATGAGGAAATCTTTGCCCTTGACCTTCATTCGGGCTTGCTCATAATTGATTTCTAAGTCTTCGCAACCAGCAACACAGACCTTGCCCATTTGCCGAGCAACCAGTGCGGCGTGTGAAGTCATACCGCCACGTGCTGTTAAAATGCCTTCGGCAGCATTCATTCCGCGAATATCTTCAGGGGAAGTTTCAATACGCACCAAAATAACGCGCTCACCGCGCGCTTTGGCAGCTTCAGCATCTGCCGCATTGAAATACACTCTGCCGCAAGCAGCGCCGGGACCTGCATTTAAGCCCTTTGCCATCAAGCGATGTTTCTCAATGGCTTCACGTTTTTGCTTCGGGTCAAAAATCGGGCGCAGAAGTTGGTTAAGCTGCTCAGGCTCAATGCGCAAAAGGGCTTCCTTTTCGCTGATGAGCCGCTCATCTTTCATATCTAATGCAATTTTGATAGCCGCAAGTCCTGTGCGTTTTCCAACTCGGCACTGCAGCATATAGAGCTTGCCTTGCTCAATCGTAAATTCAATATCCATCATATCCTTGTAGTGTCGCTCGAGGATTTTGCGGATTTTTTCAAGCTGCGCATACACATCGGGATTTTGGCGCTGCAGTTCCGAAATTTTGAGCGGCGTGCGAATACCTGCGACAACATCTTCACCTTGTGCGTTCATCAGGTATTCCCCGTAGAAGACATTTTCACCAGTGGCAGGGTCGCGTGTGAACGCAACACCTGTGCCAGAAGTATCACCCATATTGCCAAACACCATTGCTTGCACATTGCACGCAGTGCCCCACCAAGAAGGAATGTTGTTGAGCTTGCGATAGACAATTGCACGCTCATTGTTCCAGCTCTCAAAGACCGCACCGATAGCGCCTCGCAGTTGCTCGAAGGGGTCACTGGGAAACTCTTTCCTAGTGCGCTCCTTGATGAGACGCTTAAACTGCTGCACCAGCTCCTTGAGGTCTTGGGCACTAAGTTCAATATCCTGCGAAACGCCCCGCTCACGCTTTTTCTGCTCAATGATGGCTTCAAAGGGGTCAATCTCTTTCTTGTCTTGTGGTTTCAAGCCAAGCACGACATCACCATACATCTGCACAAAGCGGCGGTAGCAATCAAATGCAAAACGTGGATTGCCGGTGAGCTTTGCAAGACCTTCAACGGTCTCATCGTTTAAGCCTAAGTTCAAAATCGTGTCCATCATGCCAGGCATAGAGGCGCGGGCACCTGAGCGCACCGAGACCAAGAGCGGATTTTTGGCATCACCAAACTTTTTACCCGTGAGCTTCTCTAACTTTGCCAAAGCGGCAGGTAGCTCTTTCTCAAAAAGACCTTTGGGGTAAGTGCGACCGTTGTCGTAGTAGTATGTGCAAACTTCAGTGGTAATAGTAAAGCCGGGCGGCACAGGCAAGCCGATGTTCGTCATTTCAGCAAGGTTAGCGCCTTTCCCGCCTAATAAATCCTTCATTGCCGCATCACCTTCAGCTTTGCCGCCACCAAAGAAGTAGATATACTTTTTGGATTTGCTTTTGGATTTGCTGGACTGAGTCGGTGTGGTATGGCGTGATGCGGTGGTGGCTTTTCCATTCTTTTGTTGCTGTCCATTCGCTACAGCTTTCAGAGATGACTGAGAAGCAGAAACTGCTTTGGCAGTGGATTTGGCTTTCGCTGGCATACTTACAAAGCTAATGTGTTGAGAAAATGCTAACGGGAGCGAAGCAAGTTACGCAAATTGCTTCGACTCGGCAAGCATTTCTCACAAAGGGCTAGCAAAGAAAGTATGCGAATCGCTGGGCACACGCTGAGCCGTTGCGTCAAGCTGCGCTCACGGAAAGAGCGGCGCGCCGCAACGAAGCGCTCAGCCTCTCGAGTTAGCTTCAAGACTATGCACACCACCGATGCGGTTAGCTAGTGCGGCAAGGTCGGAGTCGACAGAGTTTTCAGTACGAATTTCCGAGAAAGGAATAGCATACTCCTTATCGGCTAAGACGGCAGGCATCATTTGCGTTTCACCAGCGCGGATAAGTTCAGCAAGTTTGCGTGCCATTCGCTGTGCCAGTGTGATGTCCATATTGTTGGGCTTTGCCCCGCGAATATCACGTGAAAATGCCTCGCAGACGATTCGCTGCTCGGTTTTGAGACCAGCCGCCAGAAGTTCGTCGCGGAAGTATTCAGCCGCATTTTGTTTGATACCTTTTGCTTTGCGCTCTTCAGCCTTGTAGCCTTCGGCGACAACAATCACGGTCGACTGGCGAGGGCCGATAAGTTCAGCCAACTTCTTCATATCAAAATTAGACTGTGGCAAGACCGCTAAATGTGCACCAGCACCTAAGCAAGAGTGAAGCGCATGGTAGCCGCCTGCAGCGCCCATCATTTCAATGATGTAGCAGCGATGGTGGGTGCGGGCATCAGCCATATAGCAGCGAATTTTCTCGGCGCCGACTTCGACACCAGTATGCTGCCCAATGCATTCCGTGCCCGATACATCGCTATCAATCGTAACAGGAATAAAGAAGACCTGCACCGTCGGAGGAAGCTGTTTGGCTAAGGCATAAGTGCCAGCAAAAGTGCCATTGCCACCAATGCCGACCAAGACTTTAACTTTGCGCCGTAAGATTTCTTCCACTGCTTTGGCTTGAATTTCAGGTTTCTTGAAGTCGCTGTAGCGCTCAGTGCGAAAGTCAGCACCACGAGCTTCGCGCAAAGGGGGTGAAAAGATGACGCCCGGAATGCGCTCTAACTCGTGATAGAGTTTCGGGCTATAGACCAGCCGCCGATAGTCCTCCGTGCGTCCCTTGACAAGTGAGATAAAGCCTTCTTTTGCCACAAACACGCGCCGCTTGTCATGCTCCAAATACTCCGTGATAAAAGCCGTAACGGGATTATAGCCCGGTGCACAGCCACCATCTTGCACCAAGAGCACATCTAACTCGCGATACATAGCTTCTTCCTCGCTCATAGGGTTGGTGAGCATTCTGGCAAATTCCATACAAATCTTGCCGTAGATGCGAGGACTCAAGCAGTCAGGATTTTCCAAGCGTCGGCGGTCAATGACTAAAACGGTCGAGGGTTCAACCGCAAATGCAGAGCCACTTCTGGGCATATCATTCACCATTGCCGAACGGCCGCAAACCTCACCTGCTTCGAAGAAACGAATAACGTGTCCCAACTTTTCAAACGAGAGCTTGCCAGATTCAATGATGTAAGCTTCGGAGCCATGGTCGCCCTGCGAAAAGACGCACTCACCGGCTTCAAAGTGCTGACGCCAGAGCAGATGAGCAACCGCACGCAGCTCATCAGTAGTAAGCCGCTCAAAAGGCGAGACTTTTCCCAAGAACTCAATGACGTCATCAGGAGAGTAATTTTGAAGGACTTTGGGCATAGTGCGACAGCATTTGAGTTGGAAAAACTTCGCGGCAGCACAAAGATACGGATATTTTCGATAATGCGATTCGTCGCTAAGCAGCCTTAACGCCAGAGTAGTTCAATGTGGCACCACTTCTACTGCAGCTGCTTACAAGATGTGCGATAAAGGTCGGTGGAGTGGAATAGCCTAATCGCTGCCTATTTGCGGTCGCGTGCATAGATTGTGCAATCGCAAGGTAGAAACGG
Source organism: Chloroherpetonaceae bacterium (assembly GCA_025056565.1). Lineage (NCBI taxonomy): Bacteria > Pseudomonadati > Chlorobiota > Chlorobiia > Chlorobiales > Chloroherpetonaceae > Chloroherpetonaceae bacterium. The sequence goes on from JANWWA010000005.1 coordinate 143,831, forward strand.
AGCTGTGATGCAGCGCACGAGGGTGCGACAACGGCTTTCCTGAGAGTTGCGCAGAAGGTATTTTTGCACGCATTTCTGTAACGAAACCTTCTCATCATCTATGAAACAACGTTCATTGTTGCCCGCTGCGTGGCTAATTCTGCTGACCTTGCTAAGTGCTTGCGGTGTCTCAAAAGAAACGGTGGATGCCTTAGAGCGCGATAAAAAGCGAATGGAAGATTCGCTTACGACTGCTATCAAGTCCCTCCAAGCTGAAAATGAAGCACTGCGGCGCGACACAGCCACTCTACATACTCAGCTGGCTGAAGCAAAGCAGCGCGAAAAGAAGTTGCAAGAAGAAGCACAGAGAAATCTGGCTGACCTCGAAAAGCGGGCTACTGCACTAGAAAAGCAGCTTGCTCTACGCGATGCCAAACTCTCTCGCCTGCAAGAAGCGCTGCGCGCTGCACTCCTTAGCTTCAAGGATAGTGGCTTAGATGTTTATGTCAAGGGTGACAATGTCTATGTCTCGCTGTCCAACAAACTGCTCTTTCCGCTCGGTAGCACAGCTATCGACGAAAAAGGTAAAAAAGCCTTGGACAAGCTTGCTGCAGTGCTAAATGAAAATCCAGACATCAACATTCAGGTCGAGGGACACACTGACACCACGCCGATTACAAAGCTGGAAAACGTCAAAGATAACTGGGACCTTAGCGTGCTGCGCGCTACGGAGGTCGTGCGATATCTGACGCAGGAAGGCAAAGTAAATCCAAAGCGCATCGTGGCAGCAGGTCGTGGTGAGTATTACCCAGTGGATGCACGCAATACACCAGAAGCAAAAGCGAAAAATCGCCGCATTGAGATTGTGCTGACGCCTGACCTCTCCGAGCTAATACAGCTGGCGAAGGCAAGCGACGGCGCAGCCATAACAAAAGGCAAAGCTGCAAAAGCCGCAAAAGGCAGCAAGAAAGCAAAAGCCAAAGGCAAAAAGAAAGGTAAATAGGTGGCAAGGAACAAGTTGCACATTATTCCCGAAGAGCTAAGCGTGTTACACCGTCTGCGCGTGCATAGCGCAGTAGAGAGGGGCACCAATTGAACGCCACTTAGGTGCACGAATGTTTATGGAGTAACTTTGCTGTGCTATGCGGTCCTTGACGCGCACCGAGCCGAATCCCGTTCTTCTCGTTTTAGCCTTTCTGGCGGTCTACTTCATTTGGGGTTCGACCTACCTTGCAATTCGCTTTGCGATTGAGACCATTCCACCCTTCTTGATGGGAGGGATTCGTTTTCTGACAGCAGGTTTGCTCCTCTACGGAGTGCTGCGTATTCGGCAAGAACCTGCACCGACGTGGGCACAGTGGCGGAGTGCAGCGATTCTGGGCACACTAATGCTGTTCATTGGCAATGGCTGTGTGGTCTGGGCAGAGCAGCATATTTCCTCAAGCCTTGCAGCATTGCTGATTACGACAGAACCAATTTGGATTGTATTACTGCAGTGGCTTGCGATGGGTGGAGAGATGCCGAATCCCAGTATTTGGCTTGGGGTCTTAATGGGCACAGTTGGTGTGATGTTGCTCGTAGGAGAAGGGCTATTTTCCCAAGCTCTGCAGGTAGATTATGCAGGCATTGTTGCTGTAGTGGCGGCTACGCTGGCGTGGGCAATCGGGTCGCTTTACATCACGCGAGCGGAAATGCCCGATTCGCCTTTGCAAGCAACCTCAATGCAAATGCTGGTAGGCGGTGCACTGCAGCTCACATTAGGCACACTGCGCGGCGAATGGGCATTATTCTCACCTGAGAAAATCAGTGCGATGTCGTGGCTCTCGCTGGGCTACCTTGTTGTGTTCGGCTCAATTGTGGCATACACCGCATACAACTGGCTGGCGCGCGTAGCCCCACCAAGCCGCGTGGCAACATATGCCTACATCAATCCAGTAATTGCCGTGTTTTTAGGGTGGCTCATTGGGCGCGAAACGCTGACTGGGCAAATGCTCGTAGCAGCTGCGCTGATGATTTTAGCGGTGTTTGTGATTACAACCCACACACACCGCTCTCACTAAAGTTCCGCATTCATCTCTCCGCGTTCAATTTGTACAAGCTGTGGCCCAGTGTGGTGCTGCAATCATATCGCCAAATACACCCAAGTTCAGCAGCAAAGCAGTGTGTAATCAGTTGGCACAATGTCGGAAGAATCAAGGGTCTCGGAAAGCAGCGCTGAAATGGGTTTCTTAGCAAGCGGGTGAATCGGGTTAGCAAGCTCCAAGAGCGGCACAAGTGCAAACTTTCGGAAGGGGAGCGCAGGATGTGGAATCGTAAGCGTAGGTTCATCTATAACTAAATCGTCATAGAGTAAAATATCAAGGTCAATAAGGCGTGCTGACCAGCGTTCATAGTGCTCGGGGCGACCTAAGCGGCGCTCAATTGATTTCAGTTGCTGCAGCAAAGCAAGTGGTTCTAAGGCTGTCTGAATAGAGGCAACGGCGTTTAGAAAAGGGGGCTGGTGAGGCATGCCCCAAGGTGGCGTCTCATAGATGCGTGAGACACCAAGCACCGTAGTGTGTGGCACTGCGTTCAGCGCCGATGCCGCTGCACGTAGCTGGCTGAGCCGCTCACCTAAGTTTGCACCTAAGCCAATAAATGCAACAGGCATTAGCGTTTTACAAACTCAATCTGGCGGTCTTTAAGTACCACTTCAACCGTATCGCCTTCGGAAATTTCGCCCTTCAGGATGCGTTCTGCCAGTGCATTAGTGATGTACTTTTGCATCACGCGCTTTAGAGGACGAGCACCAAAGCTCGGGTCATAGCCTAATTGCCCAAGCCAATCTTTTGCCTCAGGAGAGAGTTTTAAAGTGATGTTTTGCTTCTTGGCGGTCTCGGCAATGCGCTGGAACTGGATGTCAACAATTGCTGCAATTTCATCGCGCGTGAGGGGCGCAAAAACAATCACTTCGTCAATTCGGTTAAGGAACTCAGGGCGCATTTTCTTGCGCAAAAGCTCAAATAGCTCGACGCGCAAGCGAGAAAGGATTTCCTCGCGATTGCTGTCGTTGAGCAGTTGCATCTGGTCTTGAATAAGGTGCGCCCCCAAGTTGCTGGTCATAATGATGATGGTGTTTTTGAAATTGACCACATGCCCTTTATTGTCCGTGAGCCGCCCATCGTCTAAGACTTGGAGCAAAATGTTAAAGACATCAGGGTGCGCTTTTTCAATCTCGTCCAGAAGGATAACCGAGAACGGGCGGCGACGCACAGCCTCCGTGAGCTGACCGCCTTCTTCATAGCCGACATAGCCGGGCGGCGCACCAATCAGCCGACTGACGCTATGCGCTTCCATATACTCCGACATATCAATGCGAATGAGCGCATTTTCGTCGTTGAAGAGGTATTCTGCAAGGCTGCGTGCCAGCTCAGTTTTGCCCACGCCCGTAGTGCCAAGAAAAATAAACGAGCCAATCGGACGGCGTTCATCGCTGAGTCCAGCACGGGCGCGTCGCACGGCTTCGCTAATTGCACGAATCGCATCGTTCTGACCCACTACGCGCTTATGCAGCTCTTCTTCCATCCGCAAGAGTTTCTGGCGCTCTGACTGCAACATTTTTGCCACAGGAATGCCCGTCCACTTCGAGACCACCTCTGCAATTTCCTCTGCACCAATTTCTTCCTTCATCATCGCACCGTTGCGCTGCATCTCTTCCATTTTTCGTTTAGCCTCATCGAGCTGCTTTTGCAGCGTAACAATTCTGCCATACCGAATTTCAGCGACCTTGCCAAAATCGCCCTGTCGCTCATACTCTTCGGCTTGCACCTTTGCTTGCTCAATCTCTTCCTTTAGCTGGCGAATGCGCATAATGACTTCTTTCTCAGCCTGCCACTTGGCTTGAATGCGAGCTTGTTCCTCACGCAAATTCGCAAGTTCCTTTTCAATCTCAGCAAGCCGCTGCTCGACTTCATGTTGCAATGCTTCTTTAACTGCCATAGCAAGAAAGTTTAGGTTTGAAAAACAAGTGTGCAACGCAAAGATACCGACTATTTTACAAAGAGAGCATTCGTTGCACGGAATCTACGAGCACTAATTCAATTGTGCAGCAATTAAATCTTTGAACTTTGCCATGGCGTCGGGCAGTTTGGCTGGGTTTTTACCGCCAGCTGTAGCAAGCTGCGGTCGTCCGCCACCGCCGCCTTCCACGATTTTGGCTACATCTCCAATGAGCTTGCCAGCGTGCAACTTCTTTTGCTGCACAAGGTCATCGGAGACCACTGCAACCAGCGAGACTTTGCCGTCAATCACTGTGCCTAAGAGGGCTGCGCCTCGCTTCAATTTCTGACGCGCCATTTCCGCAATGCCTTGCAATTCATCAACACTTTGCACCCAATCAATCTGGCGGGTAACGACATCGACGTCGGAGATTTGTTCAGACGCCTCGAGAATGTCATTGAGCTTAAACTGTGCTGTCTCCAAACGCAATTTTTCAATCTGCTTCTCAAGGGTGCGTTTTTCTTCTAAGAGCTTGCGCACGCGCTCAATCGCTTCGCTCTCAGAGGGTGCATTAAGCAGTTGCTTCAAGGTGTGGAGTTGAGCAAACTCGGTGCGAAACAGTTCCTCAGCTGCTTTGCCTGTTACGGCTTCAATGCGGCGCACACCAGAAGCAATAGACGACTCACTAACGATTTTGAAAATCCCAATTTGACCAATGTTGTCCAGATGTGTGCCGCCGCAAAATTCAATAGAAAAGTCAGGGATTTCAAGCACACGCACGCGCTCACCGTACTTGTCACCGAAAAACGCCAGAGCGCCCATTCGCTTGGCTTCGTCAAATGGAATGTCTACGTGCTTAATTGTGGCTTTGGCTGTGCGGATTTGTTCATTGACCAAGCGTTCAATCGCAGCCAGTTGTTCATCGCTTACTTTTTCAAAGTGGCTAAAGTCAAAACGAAGGCGCTCAGGCGTAACCAGCGAGCCTTTTTGCTGCACATGTTCGCCTAAAACCTTGCGCAGCGCAGCATGCAGAAGGTGAGTGGCAGTGTGATTAACCATGGTCGCAAAGCGCCGCTCAGCATCAACCTCTGCACTTAGCTCTTCAGGCAAGTTTGTCAGGTCGAACTCACTGGGAAGAATGGTCTGGCCCGTGAGCTTGTCTCGAATCTCGCCGATGATATGCACAATTTTTTCACCCTCTTTTTGCGTATCGCGCACGGTGAAGCAGTATTGCGGCGAATCCAAGATGCCTTGGTCGCCAACCTGCCCACCTGCTTCAGCATAAAAAGGCGTCTGGTCTAAAACAAGGTGTAGTGCATCATGGGTTTTGCGAGCCAGTCGAACTTTTGAGATGGTTCGGAGCGTCGTATAGCCCTTAAAGAGCGAATCTTCGCCAGCTGACAGCTCTACCCATACTAAGCTACCTGCTTCAGCAGACTGAACTTTCTTTTTGCGGTCTTGACGGGCACGCTCTTTTTGTGCCTGCATAGCCATCTCAAAGCCTGCTTCATCAACGCGAAGACCAATTTCTGCAGCCATCAAGCGTGTAAGGTCAAGTGGGAAGCCGTAGGTATCGTAGAGCTTGAAAGCATCTTCACCTGAGATAACTTTCGTGCCTTCTGCTTTTTTAGCCATCTCGCTAAAGATTTCCATTCCTCGGTCAAGCGTAGCAAGAAAGCCTTCTTCTTCGGCGCGCAAAATTTGCTGAATAGCTGCTTGACGCTCTGCCAGCTCTGGAAAGACATCTCCCATTGTATGCACCAGCGTGGGCACAAGCTTATGAAGAACTGGCTCAGTTTGACCAAGTTTTCTGGCATAGCGCACTGCGCGGCGCAAAATACGGCGCAGCACATAGCCACGTCCTTCGTTGGAAGGCGTTGCCCCGTCGGCAATTGCGAAGGAGAGAGTGCGAATGTGGTCAGCGAGCACGCGCATGGCAATGTCGGTCTCACTATCCAGCTTCGCCGTGTAAGTGTAGCCAGTCAGGTCTGAGATTTTTTGCAAAAGCGGCGCAAAAATATCGGAGTCGTAGTTTGAAGTCTTGCCTTGAAGCACAGCCACGATGCGCTCAAAGCCCATTCCCGTGTCAATGTGCTTAGCAGGTAGGGGCTCGAGTTCGCCTTGACTGGTGCGGTTAAACTGAATGAACACCAAGTTCCAAATTTCAATAACCTGCGGTGAGCCAGCATTAACCAGTTTGCCGCCACTCTTATCGGGCGTCAGGTCAATATGAATTTCGGAGCAAGGACCGCACGGACCCGTTTCGCCCATTTCCCAGAAATTATCCTTCTTGCCGTGCCGCTGAATGTGTGAAGGGTCAATGTCTGTAACATGTCGCCACAGCTCAAAGGCTTCATCGTCGTCGTGAAAGACGGTGGCGTAGAGGCGGTCTTTTGGCAATCCCCAAACTTTGGTGAGCAATTCCCACGCCCACTCAATAGCCTCTTTTTTGTAGTAATCGCCAAACGACCAATTGCCAAGCATCTCGAAGAAAGTGTGGTGGTAAGTGTCTTTGCCCACATCTTCTAAGTCGTTATGCTTGCCAGAGGCACGAATGCACTTTTGTGTATTGGCTGCACGCTTATAGGGACGCGTGCCAGTGCCCAAAAAGACGTCTTTAAACTGGTTCATTCCTGCATTGGTAAAAAGTAGCGTTGGATCATCGGCAGGAATGACAGGTGCAGAGCGCACGATTTCGTGCTGCTTAGATTTGAAAAAATCCAGAAACGATTGCCTTATTTCTCGTGATGTCATACTATTTGCAAGTTGAAAGTGTGAATATACGGACAAACCGCTATTTCGTTAGCAGCCGAATTGAAAGGTGTCCTAAGTGATGCTAACAAGTTTTCAGCTACCAAGAAGGGTAGAGTAGAAAGCAGGTGTTTGGCGGTGTAGCAATCCACAAACCTGCTGCGTAACTTGCGTGTGGAGCAAAACACGGAGGTCAGATGTCCATCATCAAAAAATGCGAAGCGATTGTGCTACGCTCGACGAACTATCAAGACACGTCTAAGATTCTCACGCTCTACACAAAAGAATTTGGCAAACTCTCGGCGATTGCAAAGGGCTGCCGCAGTCCGCAGAGCAAGTATGCATCTGCTTTCGAGCTTGGCTCACATATTTCGCTAGTGCTCTACAAGAAATCCACCCGAGAGGTGCAAAATATCTCTGATGCAAGTGTAAAGACCCCATTTCTGCGCATTCCCTCTTCGCTGGAGCGAGTGGGCGTGATGATGGAGATTTTAGAGCTGGTGCGACTCACCACTGAAGAAGAAGATGCACAGCCCAAAATTTTTAACCTGCTCTTGGAAAGCTTGCGGGCAGTGGATTCGCTGCAGAAAAATGTGCGCACTGTGCTTTTCTACTTTCAGGCGCACCTTATTGCACTCTTAGGCTTTCAACCACGCTTTGGTGTATGCGTGATTTCATCGAAAAATCTCTTCTCAGCACTCCAAAGTGCTTCAGATAAGCAGCTATGGCTTTTGCCGGAATACGGAGGTGTGGCGCTACGCGTAGAAGCCGAGCGTTTGGGACTAAGTGGCAAACCCATTTCAGTGCAAGCTCTGCGCTGGATTCAACGGCTCTTGGAATCACAACTGCGAGAGGTAGAAAATTTGCATCTTCAGCCTGCGCTGTACAGTGAGGTCTCTGATGTCTTTGATGCTTATTTTCGCTACCACATTGAAGATTTGCCACCGCTGCGCAGTCGGGAAGTTTTTAATGCTTTAATGCGTTAGTAAATTAAACTTTCGGAAAATCACATTCGTAGAGAAAAGCGCTCTTTAGAAATCAACTAACCACTCTAACATCACAAGCTGCAGGAGAGGTCTATGAATCGGAACACACTCTTGACCGCTATCGGACTCATTTTTATTGGTATTGTGATTGGGGTGCTGGGCATTACAGGCTTGCAGATGACCGACAATATCGCAGCACAGCAGCAGAGCAAAAGCCTTGCGCTAGGTAACCCGACCTACACGCCGAGAGAATCTATGCAAGCGATGCGCGCGGTCAATCAAGCCTTTATTGATGTGGCAAGCGTTGCAAAGCCGGCCGTGGTCAGCATTTATGTGGAAGCGATTGCCAAGTCAGATGAAAAATCCGAAGAGGGTGGCGAGACAATGCCAGACGATATGTTTCACTTCTTCTTTCGCCAGCAACCGCGCGGACTGTTCCCGATGCGTGGTTCAGGCTCGGGTGTGATTATCTCCTCCGACGGCTATATCCTCACCAATCACCACGTGGTGAATGCAGCCTCTAATTCGGGCACGATTCGCGTCGTGTTAGATGATAAGCGTGAGTTTCGTGCGAAGTTTGTAGGCAGCGACCCCCTTACCGACATTGCTCTCGTAAAAATTGATGCAAAGGATTTACCCGTTATGCCATTTGGCGATTCTGACGAGGTAAAAATCGGTGAATGGGTGATTGCAATTGGTAATCCTTTCCAGCTATCCTCGACGGTTACAGCAGGCATTGTAAGCGCAATCGGACGTGGCAACCTGCGCGTAATTGAAGGTAGCTACAGCGTAGAGAGCTTCATTCAAACCGATGCGGCAATCAATCCCGGCAATTCAGGTGGAGCACTGGTCAACATTGAGGGCAAGCTGATTGGTATCAATACCGCGATTGCAACGCGCAATGGTGGCTACCAAGGCTATGGGTTTGCTGTGCCAATTAACCTTGCGCGGGCTGTTGCTGAAGACCTTATCAAGTATGGCAAAGTCCTGCGCGGCTACATTGGCGTGCAAATTCAAAGCATTGATGCGACCACGGCTAAAGCTCTGAAGTTGCCAAAGCCAGAAGGGGCATGGGTGCAGTCGCTTGTGCCAGACGGAGCAGCAAAGTCAGCGGGTATTCAGGAAGGTGATGTCATCATTGCGATTGATGGCAAACCAGTGCGTGAGACCAACGACTTGCAAGCATATGTGGCACGTAAGCACCCCGGCGACCGTGTCGTCGTCAAAGTCTGGCGCGATGGCAAGGAGATTGACATTCCAGTCGTGCTCAAAGCGCGTGATGAAAAATCGGAGTTAGCCGCACGCAACCCTGAACCAGAGCCTGCAAAGCAGCTTGGACTGGAAGTCAAAGACCTCACAGACGCTGACAAAAAGCGCTATGAAGTTGACTACGGCGTGCGTGTCTCGTCTGTGGATTTGTTTGGACAAGCACATGAGCGCGGCATTCAAAAAGATGATGTGATTTTGGAGGTCAATCGACGGAAAATCAATTCAGCAAAGGAATTCAAAGAAGCGCTGGCTAACGTCAAAGAAGGTGAGGCGGTTTTATTGCGCATTCGCCGCCGCGATAAATCCACGGCTTTTGTCGCAGTAGAGATGGGTAAAAAGTAAGCCTGCCCCCTGCATCTTCTCAAGAAGAGCATACCAGCACGGTGTGCTCTTCTGAGAAATGAAAAGAACTGTGTCAAAAAAACCAACGCTTCTCATCTTTGAATGTCGCTCTCCGCTGATGTAATTATTGTTGGAGCAGGTATTGGTGGGCTGACCGTTGCAGCGCTCCTGCAACACGCTGGGCTTCAAACACTCACATTTGAGCAACACACCACTGCAGGGGGCAGTGCCTCGCTCTTTCGCAAAAAGGGCTATACCTTCGATGCAGGGGCGTCAATGTTCTATGGCTTCGGTTCAAATGAGGAAAGTGGCACGCTGAATTTGCACACGCGCATTTTTAATCGCTTAGGCATTTCGCTCAAGACCATTCCCGACCCCGTTCAAATTCACTACCACTTGCCTAATGGTTTTGAAGTAGCGACGCACTACGACCGTGAACGATTCCTATCTGAGCTAATTGCGCGTTTTCCACACGAAGCCAAAGGCATTCGCGCCTTTTACGATGAGCTGGAGAAAGTCTTTCAGATCATTAGCACCTTTCCAGCAGGTTCACTGGAAGACCCTTTGCACCTTTTGCGCCTTGCGGCGAGGTATCCCAGAAAAGTGTTGCGGTTGGCATACTATACGACGCAATCCATGGGGAGTGTGGCACGGCGCTATCTGAGAAATGAAGAGCTGCTGCGCTTCATTGACATTGAATGTGAGTCGTGGGCACTGCAAGATGCCAGTGCAACACCTTTTGTCAATGCAGGCATTTGCCTTGCTGACCGTCATCATGGCGGGATTCGCTACCCTGTAGGTAGCTCCGGTGCAATTGCCAAAGCACTGGTCGAGGGAATTCGTAAGTTTGGCGGCGAAGTGCGCTTCGCTACGCCCGTAGAGGAAATTCTGCTGAAAGAGGGTAGGGCAATTGGCGTGCGACTTCAAAATGGTGAGATACATTATGCAGCAGCCGTGGTCAGTAACGCTACAATTTGGGACACCTTCGGAAACTTGGTTAAAGACCCACGCTACCGTGTTGATGAATCCAAGTTTGAAATTTCCCCCAGTTGGTTTCAACTGCACTTGGGCGTTGATGCACGCATTTTCCCAGAGGGCTTCCACGTGCATCACATCATCGTAGAGGATTGGCAGAAATATCGCGAGCTGGGCGGCACGATTCGGCTCTCAGCGCCGTCGCTGCTGGACAAAACTTGCGCTCCTGAAGGCAAGCACGTGCTGCATGCGTTTGTAACCAGCCAAGCTAATAGTTGGCGGAAACGATATCCGAAAGATGAGCAGTATGAAGCCGAGAAAGCACGACAAGCCGAACAGTTGATTCGGCGCATTGAGCGCATTTTGCCTGGTCTTTCAAGCGCAATTGAGCTGCAGTATGTGGCAACGCCGCTGACACACAAGCGCTACTTGCGTCGGCATTTGGGGTCATATGGTCCTCTGCTCAAAAAAGGGCAAATCGTTCTGCAACGCCCGCAAAATTCAACGCCAGTGAAAAATCTCTATGCGGTCGGTGATAGCTGCTTTCCCGGACAAGGAGTAATTGCAGTAACCTATTCAGGTGTGGCGTGCGCACACCTGATATGCAAAAAATTCGGTAAAAAGTTTGAGTATCTTTAGAAGAGCGCTCTTGACCCATTCAAAATTGGCTGCCAGACGCAACAAGCTGCCTCGTTACATCACTTCAGTGCTGCGCATCGTCGCATCGGTCATATTGGCTGCATTGCTGGTCTCACTCGCCCAAGCCCAACCGTATTCACTGGTCAATACCCCTGTGCGGCAAGTAACACTGGAAACCAGCTACGGTTTTGCAACCAGTAGCTTGCCAGAATTTGAGCGCCCGATTGCCACCACATTGCACATAGAAGCAATGGTTGGCGTCAAGCGCTACCTTTTTTCGCCGCATAGCGACATGCTGGTCGATTACGCACACCCGCACTTTTTTCTCAGCTACTACATTGTGCTGCCCACCTCACCTGAGTCAGGCGTAGGCAGTGGCGTGGCAACGCTCAATCTCTTTCGAGGTGGGTTTGGCATTCGTGATGGCATTGGCTATCGCTTAGAACAAATTGCCGTTACGCCAAGCATTAGTAGCGCGATGCTCCTTGCACAGCCGCGTTTTTCACGATTGCCAGCAGACCCTGATAGCGCAGCCGCAGCAAACCGGTTTAGTAGCAATTGGCTCTTCGGCACAGCAACAGCAGCAGGAATTGATTTGCAAGTGGGAACATTCTTTGCGCTAAACTGCTACTACGACTGGACACTTGTTTTCCCGCGTTTTGTGCCGCTGCAATTCTTAGGCAGCCACCTTTTGCAATGGGGCTTGCAAATTGGCGCAGGCTACTTCATCGATGCGGTGTTTGGCAAGTTCCCAGCGCTCTTGCCAGTGGCGCATTTTCTGATCAAAAATGCAATTAACTATGTGCTCTACGCATTGCGCACAAGAGCCATGCATTTCCCATTCCACAGCGAGCCGCCACTGAGCGTGCAGACTTTCAAGCTCGGCATTTCTTTCTTTATCGGTCCAAAAATTTTAGACTGAGCAGTTGACACCGCCAAAGCACTGCTTGGAGAAAAGCTAACTACAAATCTTGCTGCTCAAACACAAGGTAAGTGAAGGTAAGCAAGGCAAGCATATAGCTGAAACCGAGCACAAACGCCGTAAAGTTGTCGTAAGCAGGTAGCAATTGCTCCATTTGCTCGAGCGCTTGACGAGCTTGCTCTGCGCGTGAGGGCATATCACGCACAATTAAATCTACCTCATCTCTCAGCTTTTGAACCTGTGCAGTCGTTTGTTCCAATCTCTGAGCATCATATCGCAGTGGGTTGAGTAGGTCGTCAAACACTCTTGTAGGCAGATACTTCACTATGGTTTTCAGCGAGTCAAAAAAGCTAAACACAACGCTGGCGATGTTTTCAATAATGATGGTGTAGAGAAGCGTAGAAGCCAGTGCAGCGCCAGCACTACGCGTAAGAAAAGAAAAAAGAAATGCAATCGTGCCATAGCCTAAAAGAACAACAAAGTATGCGGCAATCAAGTCTACATCTTGCCAGCGAATCAGTGGTTCACTTATGCCTTGTTTTGCCGAACCAATTGCACCGAACACAAGCACGCTCACGAAAAAAATCAGCACATAAAGCAGGGCAGTAAAAACAATCAGCCAGAGCTTGGAAAGAAAGAAAGCTTCTTTAGAAAGCCCATCAATCACATTTTGCCGTGCGGTGCGGTAGGTAAATTCACTGGCAGCAAGTAGTGTGATGGTAACTGGCACATAGATAGTGCTAAACCACTTGAACAGCCCAATCATACCTGACCAGCCTTCTGGTAAGCGAAGAAAGACTTCTCGGTTGTTAAAAGTGATAGCTTGCGGCACGAAGACGAGAAAACTCAGAATAAGAATCGCAAAGAGCGTGTAAATGCCAGCGGTAATCCAAAATGCAGCGCGGCGCGTGGTCTTCAAAAATTCAATTTCTATCAGTGGCAGAACCTTCATAGAAGTAGCGTTAAGTTTGCTGAATCTTCGGCTAACTTCAAAGCTCAGCTTGCTTGCCAAAGCGAATCGACAAACTGGCGCTTGTGGTCATAGAAATTTTCCACAATGTGAAAGCCTGACTTTTCTGCCAGCGCTTGAATATCCGATTCAGAGTATTTGAATGAGTATTCGGTATGAATTGGCTCGAAGGCACTGAAATAAATCATCGTCTTTGCAGCCTCAATCCAGATGCGCTGCGCTTCTTTGCTGATAAGGTAGCTTTCCATTGCGCCAAGCACAGGGTTATAGGTTGCATAGTGCTGGAACTTTGAAAGGTCGAACGTGGCGCCCAATTCACGATTAATGCGGCGTAACAGGTTTAAGTTAAAGTCACGTGTAACGCCTGCTGAGTCGCTATAGGCGTGCAAGAGAGTTTGAATATCTTTCTTCAGGTCAAAGCCAATCAAGGCAAAATCGCCATAACGCAGCGCTTTTCTGAGGCAAGAGAGAAAGGCGAGACTTTCGGCTTGGGTAAAGTTGCCGATGTTTGAGCCTAAAAAGAGCGCCATCACAACTCGGTGAGGCTCTCTTTCTAAGCGTGCAAGTCCGTGAAAGTAGTCGTCTATGATGCTGCGCACGGTGAGGCTAGGAAAACGACGCATGAACATTTGTGAGAGCGTTTGAATAGCGTGGGCTGAAATATCAATCGGTGCATAAACCAAGTCCAGATGCCGATGCAGTAGACACTCGAGGAGCAATTTGGTTTTAGTGCCATCACCAGCCCCTAACTCCACGAGAAGAAGCGAGCGATGACCGATATGCGTGGCAATTCGTTCACGGTGTGTTTCCAAAATTTCAATCTCAGCACGCGTAAGGTAATACTCAGGCAGCGCCATAATTTTTTGAAAAATCTGGCTGCCTTCATCATCATAGAAGTATTTACTGGGTAAGCGCTTGGGCGTAGCTTGAAGTCCTGCGATGACATCGCGAAGGAAGTCAGCTTGTGCTGAGGCATCATAGTGAATAGATTGTGCAGTCTGTGCGTATGGTGATTGCATAGTTAAGATTTTAGAGTTTGTCAGCTAAACGCACTCCAGAAAACTGCCACCGTTTATCAGGTTGAAAGAAGTTTCGGTAGGTGAGTCGGATATGACTTTGAGGTGTGGCACAAGAGCCACCACGCAGCACCATTTGACCGCTCATAAACTTGCCGTTGTATTCACCAATCGCACCCGCAGCTTTTTGATAGTTAGGATACGGCAGATAGGCGCTGGCTGTCCACTCCCACACATCACCAAACATCTGCTGGAGTGTTCCGTCTGTCTCTGCAGCAGGTATCGGCATCAGCAATCCACTTTCGAGAAAATTCCCTTGCTCTGGGTTTGCTTGAGCAAGTGTAGCTGCAACTTCCCACTCAAACTCAGTAGGCAAGCGTTTGCCTTTCCAACTGGCGAAAGCATCGGCTTCATAGTAGCTGATGTGCGAGACAGGTGCTTCTTTGCGAAGGGGCACTAGCCCGCTTAGCGTAAATTCAAACCACTCGCCGTCGATCTTTTCCCAGTAGAGTGGTGCTTGCCATCGCTCACGCTGCACCGTGTCCCAGCCATCTGAAAGCCAATGCCTAAAATCACGGTAACCGCCACTCTCGACAAATTCCAAAAATTCACCGTTGGTAACGGGACGAGTCATAAGACGTGTGTCGCCAAGATAGACTTTGTGGTGTGGCAGTTCATTGTCGAAGCAAAAACCCATGCCGTTGTAACCAACGCAATAGATACCGGCAGGCACTTCTACATATTGCTCAGAGGACGGTGCAGCAGTCTGCCTTGCCGTAGCGGGCGCAAGCGCTTGATAAGCAGGACGCAACGGATTAGTGAAAAGAATATACTTGATGTCCGTTACGAGCAGTTCTTGATGCTGCTGCTCATGGTGAATGCCAAGCTCAATAATGCTGGAAACTTCGGGCCACTTTTCATCACTGAGATGCATAATGAGTTCGTGCACCTTCTCAGTAACTATGGTGCGATAGGTGTAGACCTCTTTCACGGTAGGGCGTGACAGATGCCCGCGTTCATTGCGAGCGGTGCGTGCACCAATGGCGTTGTAGTAAGAGTTAAAAAGAAAGCTGTAGAGCGGATGAAAGGACTGATATGCAGTGGCGTAGGGTTGTAGCACAAACGTTTCAAAAAACCATGTGGTATGCCCTAAGTGCCACTTTGGTGGACTGACATCTACGATGGGCTGCACGACATAATCTTCAATTTCAAGAGGGGCGCAAAGCCTTTCTGTTTCACGGCGAACCGATAAGAAGCGTTCAGCCAGCTCTGTTCTATGCATTGTTTGCTTGTGATGATTGAATCTCTACGCTTAAAATTCTCCTTTTGCTTATTCCGTTTTTTCGGCGCTAAGAAGTTGTTATCTGCCAAATAGTGCAGAGAGGGAGTCAAGCGGCGCAGCATTTGGATAGCGACGAAGCAAATGCCAAACATGGCGCATTGTTTGTGGCAAGAAAAAAGTAGGGTTCACTTTGCACTGGAGGTTGTTAGTCGCTTCGGCGTCAGAACTTAGGAGGGTAGTTTTAGTGCGATGCCAAAACGCAGCGAAAACGCAAAAAAGCTCAATGTAACGGGCTTTTTTTCTCGGTCACTGTCGAGATACTCTAAGCGTTCTGAGCCGTTTTGCGCGACACCTGTCAAACCGCCACGCAGGGAAGCATTAAAGGTTGCCAGCACGGACGCGCTTAGAGGGAGGCCGAAAGTAAACTCGGAGAAAAGCGCAAGTCCAGTCGTGCGATAAAGCGAGGGTTGTGAGAGCGTATTGTTAATCGTGCCGAGAAGCAAGCCAGTGCCAACGGTCAGTTTTACCAGTGCGCGGCTCTGCAGAGGCGCAAGTGGCACAATAGATAGGCAAACTGATGGGATAAGCATCGTGCCAGTCAGGCGCAGTTGTTGAACGGCACTGGTCGCGTCTGCTGCATCTTCAAAGAAAACGTAGGTTACATCAACGCCGCCATAAAAAGGATCGGCAAGACGAAAAAGGGCAGACATGCCTGCATCAAGGCTGGTGCGCACATCAGGGCTGCGTATCAAGCGGACGGTTTCACTCCAGCGTGAAAAGTCAGGTGGAATCATACCGCCGACACCAGCTTTCGCATCGAAGATCAGCCAAGGCAGAGAGGTAGAAGGCGACAGCGAAGATTGAGCTGAGGCAACCAAGGAAAGTGCAAGCCAACACAGAACGGTGTATCGGGTTTTCATCCGAGGAGCAAAATCAAAGCTAAAAATAAAAATCGCCGTCGGTTTCAGGCGAGCCTTGACCAACGGCGATTTTGCGCCATGAAGAGAAAACTACCACCCCAAAAACGGATCTCTCAGAAAGCCCACGTTCCCAAAGCCCCAAGGATTACCCCAGAAAAAGTAACCTTGAGGAACTTGTTGGATACTGAAGCTAAGCGTAAGGTCTTTGGTAGGCTGATAGACGGCTTGAAGGTTTTTCAGATATACGCCTTGAAATGGATTCTGACCGCCCAAAAATTGGTTCTGCACAGGTGAAGTGCCAAAAGGCTGGTGAATGACGCCAATATCAGCACGAAGCGCCAGTGGAAAATCAAAGCGATAAATCATCGTATTGACATACTCGCCAACCGTAGTTCCAAAAAGTGAGTTATAGGTGAGCGAGTAGGAGTGGTGCATCTGAAAATGGTTTTCATCAAAGGCGGGACCAAGCAAATTCGAAAAGAGGCTTTCGGAGGGTCGCTGAAAAACTGCAGCAGCGCCATCACTAACCGTTTGGCGCGGCACATCCTTGACAAACTGAGCCTGTGTCGATACAGACAGTGTCAAAACCAGTATGACTGCAAAAAGCATTTTCTTCATGGTTCGAGCTGAATGTTTGCGTTTCTTAGGTATTTACGAAACTCTTTAGGAATTCGCAAATCCAAAGAGCCAGAGCGCTACAACTGCGTGGAGCAGTGCCAATCTGCCTTGAATTGAGCGGGAGCAGAGTAATGCGGTGCGCAATGCCTTAGGAAGCGGCATTCGTGTTCTGCTTCAATCCGACGAAGAAATACACCACAAACAGCACGGAGAGTATCACGAGCGAAAAACGCACCCAGTATTCACCGAGAGTGGCTTCGCCTGAACTGAGCTTGGCAAAAGCGCTTGGCAAGCGCATGCCCAAGCCAAGAAGGATAGCAGCGGCTGAGGCGAAACAGAGCCATTTTGCCCAGTCTTGTGTTTGGTAGAGGTATCCACCCAGAATTGCTAGTACTCCAGCGCCTGTGCCGATAAAACTGGTTGGGCTGCCTGACTGGAGGTAGCCGATAATGCCGAGCACGATGAGCAAGATGCCGTAGATAAGAATAACCGTATTCATATTTTTTTTGGATTAGGTTGAGAAGTGAAGTAAAACTTGCTGTGAGCAGAGCCGTGCATTTACACCAGCGTAGAGCGTGTTTTTCGACGAGGTGATTTGCCATTCGGAGCAGGCAACTTGTGTGGGTGATGTTCGGGCGAGACAGGATAGAAGGTTGCAGTCAGAGCATATACGACGTCCCCTGTGTCACTATTTGCTGCCTCACAAGCTTGCAGCCAATCTTGAAACTGCTGCTCCAGCTTTTCAATTTGCTGGCGAGAGGCGCGCACATACTGGCGCGCAAAAAAGTGCCGCCCGCTATTTGGTTTAATGAGCTTTTGAGCCAGACTTTCTTTAAGTTCGGTGAGTGTCGCTTGCAGGGCTGAAGAGAAAGTAAGTTCTGAGGTGTCATCGTCGTCAAGGCGCACTTCAAACAGCACGGGCGAGAGCGTAAAGTGCTTTGCAACAGCTTGGAAGTATTTTTCCAGCGTGCCACGATTTTTCTTGGTTTTGACAAGCTTAATGAGACCAGCGGCTTCCAATGTCTCAACGTGGTGATAGAGCTTATTGACATTCTCGCCAAGTAGCTCTGCCACTTGCTTGGTGGTCATAGTATGCTCACATAGCACATTGAGAATGCGAATGCGCAGGGGGTCAGCAATAGCACGAACTTGCTCCAGCTTGCGGAGCATGTAGATGTCGGTCATACTTCCTGACAGTTTGAAGACTCGAGTCGCCTACAAATCTACGCTTCTTGCGACAAATTCCAATCAAAGAAGAAAAGCCGCAAGAGGCGGCTGCTGATGTGGTCAGAGAGGGAATCGAACCCCCGACACGAGGATTTTCAGTCCTCTGCTCTACCAACTGAGCTATCTGACCAATTTCTGTCAGGCTAATTGCAAATATAATGCATTGCAGGAAATTTCCTAAAAGGAGTGTAGCACAGAGTGGCATTCAAATTTGCTTCGTATCACGGGCAGAGACAGTTTTCAAGTCGTGCAAATGATGCCGATACCAATTGACGCCTGCATATTTTTCATTTAGGCGTAAAAGCTCAGGCCTTGCAGCCAGCAAGTTCAAAATATCGTCGAGCGAAAAAACTGGTCGCTCAGGTGTCCAGAGTGCATCATAGACGGCTTTAATGAAGTCATAATCTTCTGGATAGTCAATTGTGAAGCGGTGTGTTTTAGAGTAGTCCAAGCCTGTTTCCCAGACGACATTCATCAAGCGGAAGCGTTCAGGCTGGTCCCAGATGAAAGGCGTAGTGTGCTCACGCTCATAATCTTTTTTAGCTTCTCGCCAAGCAATTTCCAAGATAGGGAAGGGCATTACTTCCACATCGTTGCCGTCAGGATATGTGGGGGGGTGAAGGTTACTGACGTAGTCCACATCGTTACGGTGCCAGAGAAAGGTGCGAAGCACACGGTCAATCACCGCAGGGTCAATGAGAGGGCAATCCGAGGGGATTTTCACCACTGCGTCGGCTTTTTCTTGGCGAGCGGCTTGGTAGTGCCGGTCAAGTAGGTCGGTGGGGTGACCTGAAAAGCACTTGATGCCAAGGGTGCGACAAAGCTGACGCACGGGGTCATCACTGGGGGCAGTAGTGGTTGCAACGATAAGTTCAAAGGGAGTTTGAGCGGCTTGAATGCGTTCCAACTGGCGTTGCAACAAAGGCTTGCCAGCAAGCGGCAAAAGAATTTTATTCGGTAAGCGGCTCGAGCCTGTGCGCGCCTGCACCACAACCAGAAGGGTCATTGTTGCTAAACAGTAATGGTGAAAAGTTCTTTTGAGTATTGGCTGCTATAAAGCTTGCTTTCGTCCTCAAATAGGCTTAAAGTTTTTGGTATTTGTGGAAATGCCTTATGTGAGAGACAGCCTTTTACAAGCACAACGCAACGGTTAGTGTTTGTGCCTTTCTCATTGTTGGACACACCAAAGCAATTGGCGAGCTTGGTAAAGCGTTGCTTGTTGACAAGCACAGCATATATTGAAAACCCAACATCTTCTCCAAGCTCCGCAACAATTTCATCTAAGTTCAGAACTCGCTGCTTATAGACGACTTCGCCAACCTCAACGACTACAACGCCATTCGGCTTAACTACGCGATAGAGCTCTCGGAGTGTGTCGCGAATAAAGACCTTCCACTCCTCCAAATTACGGGTTTGCACCAAACTCTCTTTGAACGCTGAGGCCTCAATGCCGTAGAACCATGCTTTTAGCCAATTGTCTTTCAGATAATCCACCTTGTCCAAAAAAGGCGGTGAAGTGACGACAAGGTCAACTGTCTCTGATTCAATCCAAGGCATCTGACGGCTGTCGCCTGTATGAATTCGGTTTAGCAGCGATTCAGGAAATCGCTCTTGAAAGCGTGCGGCGCCCTGCAGCGAGAGCTCAGCTTTACGCAAAATGCGCGACTTGACCTCACGATACGGCGGGGTTTGCCGACGTTTCTCGTTGATTTTGCGCTGTGCGTCGGGTGAGACTGCAATCTGTGGAAAAGAATAGACAGAGAAAAATCCGTCAGAATGTCCATGCAGACGAGAGACCGCAATCAACTCAATGAAGCGATTGACATCATCGTAATGCTGCTGAATCTCACGCCTCAAATTCAGTAGTTCTTTCAGCGTATCAGGGTGGTAGAATACGAGTAAGTCGAGATGTTCGTCGAGAGTAACAGGACAAGAAAGGTCAAAGGTGCGTAACCGACGTTCTATGTCTGCAAGCGAGACAGGATGGGTTTTAGCGTAGGTGATTTTTTCCGAAATCGGATTGATGTCGTTGTGGAATGCAATACGGCGGCAGAGGTTAGCTTGCAGGGCAGTTGTGCCACGTCCGCCAAATGGGTCAAGCACAATTTCGCCCTGCTTTGAAAATTGCCGAATAAAGAAGTCAGGTAGCTCTGCTTTGAATGAGGCGCGATAGGAAAGAATGTAGTGCAGAGGAAATGTTTGTCGCTGCTTACTAGTCCAGAACTCGCCTTCCACATACAGCACAGGACGCATCACGGAGGAGATTCGTTATGAAATCCCTTTTGAGAATGTAAAGAGGCTCATCATCAGTTGTGGCACATACTCGGCATTCACCCAGCGCTTGGGCTGCACTTTCTTATAGGGCCTGCTATCTTCCAGTAGCTCTCGGCAGACATTAGCGATATTTTGCGCTGATGTGCCACCGTTCTGAATCGGCATCAGCCGCCGCAGTTCATTAATATCAAACTCGGAATAGACCTCTTTGCCTAGTGCGAGCCCAACATAGACGGTCGAGGAAAAGCGTGTAATCAGCACATCACAGTTGGCAATCATCTCTTCGGCGCTGCCAGAAGTGTAGACCAATGCGCCTGGGGCATATTTTTGAATTTCACGCGTGGCACGCTCATGGTTTTCATTCGGGTGTAGCTTGAAAATGAGCTGCCGACCATTGGCAATACGCACTGCGTTCTCAATAAACTTGCGCCGATTTTCATACTTCAGCGTCTCGCGAGAGTCACTGGTGCAGACCAGCACGAAGTTTTTGTAAGGGAAATTATTCTGGTAGAACTTCTTGCAGTTATCGAAGTTGGGAATGCCTGTTACACGAATTTTCTCGGGCTTCACCCCTTTTCGGATAAAAAGGTCGCGGTAGCCTTCGGAGGCGACACAGAAGTAGTCATATGCATCGCTTAGACCTGTAGTCGAAGTGCTGGCAATCCAGCGTGGCAAGAAGGGAAAGAGCTTGACAAGGTGGTAGAAGAAATTTTCAGGGTCAGTCATTCCTTCCTGCACAAGCACAATTTTTTTGTGCTGGATATTTTTCTGAATGAGGAGATCGGAGGAAGTCACCACAAGGTCGTAGTCATTTTTCTTGCCTTGATAGTCAATTTGCAAGCCGTGTGCATTGAGGTAGTTCATGCAGCGTGCCACGTGCTTGAAGCCAGCAGGCGTGGGCTCAGCCAGCTTCATCTGGCGCAGGACTTCATGGAAGCCGTCGCAGTAGTAGGGCGTAAACCAGCAATCATATTCAGGAAGACACTCAGCAATTTGATGCATCTGCGTGGTTTGGTTGTGGGAGCCACCGATAAAAAGGATTTTTTTTCTTGCCATTTCAACTTTGGTTTAAGGTTTATTTAAGGTTTCAGTGGCCTGAGCAAAGACTTCCTTCGGTTTTAAGTCAGAGAAAGCCAGCAAAATATACCCGACCAAAATCCAGAAAACCTCCTTGCTGCGTTTAATTAAGACAAAAGCAGCACCGAGCGTGGCACTTTCTGCAACGCCAAAGCCTTCCAGAAAGGCAACATAGCCGTAGTCCTGAATACCAATACCAGCTGGCAAAAATACAATAATTGACCTAAGAAATGAGAGCGCTGACTCCAGCGCTAAAATCTCTACAAAGCCAAGCTCAATGCCAAGCAGTTTCATAATGAGAAAAGTTTCCACCGTCTCAAAGAACCAAGCCACCACAAAAAGCAAAACAGAACCTGTAACACTTCGAAGCGAGAGCTGACGAAACTTGGAGAACTGATGGTCAATGTCCAGAATTTTGGCTTCCTGCTCAATCAGCCACTTGCGCATTGATTTGAAAGGCACACGAAGCAGTGCACGGTGCAGTTTTTCAGCTAAGCTACCATAGAGGAGAATTGCCACAGCAGTGCCAAAGAGCGAAAGCACCGTTATTGATGCGCCCAAAATCACAAAAGGCAAGCCGGGCATACCGATAATGGTTTCTGAGCCTTGCGAAAGCGCATCGTAGCCCAGTGCGACACTTACAACCACATAAATCGCATGCCCGACGCTCAGGAAGCTATTGCGCATCATACCCGTTGCAATCCCCTCTGAGATCGGCACGCCGCAGCGACGGTAAAGAATCAAAGGCTTGAGCGACTCTGCAAGCGCTGTGCCGCCCGGCAAGCTCATAAGCAACGCTTCAGACATCAGTTTCACGCTAAGAAGTTTGGAGAAAGAAACTTCACGTCCGATGTGAGGAAAAGTGCTGCGCCAGCCGAGTGTGTCAAAAATGCTGGTGATAAAGTAAGGCACAAGCACCAGTAAAAGATACCAGCTGCTGTGTGCAATGAGCGCGCTAACTCTGCCATAGTCTGCATTGCTGACCAGCCGAATAAACAACGAAATGCCGAACAGTAACGCGACGAACTTGAGCAGAAAGAGTCCGTATCGCTTCAAAAAGGGCATTCTGTTTAGGCTAAGTTGTCATGCCGCTGGTCTTGCGGCGCACAAAGATACGCCACGCTGTGCAATAGACAACTGCAATCGCATAACCGATGTGACTAAAAGGTTAAGTGTTTCGTGAGCTGTGCTTTCCATACTGGAAAGGGGCGTATCAGAGCGTGTGAAACGAAGCAGCTTGCAAATGCCGTTTAACGGGCAGTTTTCAATCAAACCTATCCTGTATGAAACTTGAAGGAAAAGTAGCTTTGATTACAGGGGCGAGTCGCGGAATTGGGCGAGCGGCAGCGATTCGCTTTGCCCGGGAAGGCGCAAAACTTGTTCTGGCTAGCCGTACTCAATCAGAGCTGGAAACGCTCGCCAAAGAAGTCTTTGATCTCTACGACACAGACGCACTGGTTGTGCCATGCGATGTTACAAAATCTGCCGAGGTGAAAGCTCTTGTAGAGCGCGCAGTCGCAACATTCGGCAGAATTGATATCCTACTTAACAGCGCAGGCGTAGGATACCTCAAACCTATCACAGAACTCACGGTAGAAGAATTTGATGAGATGGTCGATGTCAATCTTAAAGGCACATTCTATGCATCGAAATTCGTAAGTGAGGTAATGGTGAAGCAAAAGTCGGGACATATTATCAACCTGCCGGGCATTTTAGGCAAAGCGGTGATGCGAATGTCGTCAGGCTACTCGGCATCGAAGTATGGTGTAACGGGGCTTGCCAAAGCAATGACGCAAGACCTGATGCGCGACGGCGTAAAGATTTCACTGCTGCACTTCGGCGGTGTCAATACCAGCTTCTGGGACAAAATCACAATGCGGGTGCAGCGCGAAAAAATGCTCACTGTTGACCAAGCCGCCGATATGGTATTGCTTTGTGCCACACAGCCTGACCAACTGGTGCTTGGAGAACTGGTGTTGCAACCCGAAAGTCATCAGCTCTGAGCAAGGCAGGGCTGGCTCTCAGCAAGAGGAGCACAGGCGGGCAAAAGCGCTGCCAAGCGAAAAAGTGCAGCTGCCGTGAGTGCAAGAATGACCAGAAAGCTACCATAAGCCAGAAAGAACTTTGACCAATACCAGCCGATAAGGTCGGGGCTGGTAAGGAGTGTGATAGCAAATGCTGCACTCACAAGCCCTAAGAACCATCTATCTCTGACTTTCCACTCTACGATTGCCGTTGCAATGTAGAGCCACGCAGGCAACAAAGCAACAAGGTGGTATTGATGCGATTGTGGCAAAAAAGCTGGCACAGTGGTGCACGCCAGTGCCACACCACCCCAGTCGTAAGGAATACCACCTTTCTGGCGATAGCAAGCGGCGTAGAGCACAATCAGTAGCAAAACAAGCCCAATGAGTGAGGCTTTGAGCACGCTAAGCCAGAGCTTAGGTAACTCAGCGATTGTAATAGAGTATAGGACACCATCTTGCTCAAAAGCAGCCGTATTGGTAAAAAGCCGAATCATCTGCGCAGAAAGAGAAATGTTGTCCGCTTGGAGAGCAATACCAGTGGGGTCAATGTGCTTAAAGGGCAGCTCAGTGGCAGTAGGTGCGTTTTTCAAAACGCGATGCACAATGAAGTATGAAAAAAGCTCCACATTGCGCTCTACTCCAAGAAACAGCGAGGGTAGAGCAATCCAGATAATGCCGCCGAAGGTAAGCAAACCAAGAAGTTTCCAGTCGCGCTTTGCAAGGTACCAAACACCCAGTGGCAGCGTGAGTAGCTTAAAGCAGATGCTAATGCCTAGCGTCATGCCGCCTAAAACTTCTTTTCCTTTTCGAACCAGCCAAAGCCCAAGCATCGTAGCGCTCATCACAATCAAGTTGACTTGCCCGCTTGAGATTTCATAGAGAAGATAGCGTGAGCCTAACAGAATGGTGAGCGATGCAATAGCCCACTGAGTGGAAAGAGGAAGGGAACGAAACCGTTTGCCTGTCATCGCTTCGTAGCCAAGCAAGATGGAGATGCCAATGAGCAGTGTGTTCAGTGTGGCAAGCCAGAGTACATTGACCCAAATCGGGAGCGAGATAAACGGAATGAACACAATGCCAGACATCGGTGGGTAGACAAACATATAGCCATCTTCGGGGTCAATGTATGGATGCTCGCCCTTGTAGATGGATTCAGCAATATTGACAAAGATGTTAATGTCGCCCTTGAGGCGTGTGTGAGACTGTATTTGCTTGTTGGAGCAGACGACGATAACGACCAGCGCTACAGCCCAAGCCAGTGTGCGCCAGAGCCACAGATAGCGTTCAAATGAAAAACGCGCAGCTGTCATTGCTTCTCGAGTTTGACCGCAATCTCCAGCATTTTCCTATCTCTAATGACCTTGAGCTTCAAGATGTCGCCAGCACGAAGTTCACGCACGGCAAACATCAGCTCCTGCTCATTGCGCACCTTTTGACCATCGGCTTCCACGATAATATCGCCAACCTTCACGCCGGCACGGTCAGCTGTGGAACCTTTCTCCACATTAACCACCACTACACCTTGACCTTGCTCAACGCCGAAATATCTTGCCAGTTGCGGCGTGAGGGCTTGCACCGAAATACCTGTCTTGAACGAGCGCTCAATTCTGCCCTTTGCTTTCAGCTCCTCGACGATTTTCTTAACGCGATTGATGGGGATAGCAAAGCCAATTCCGATTGAGCCAGCGCCACCACCTGTGTAGATGAAGGTGTTGACGCCGATGACTTCTGCATTCGCATTTAGGAGTGGGCCGCCGCTGTTGCCACTGTTGATAGCTGCATCGGTCTGAATCATATCGCGGTAGGAGCGACCTTGCACATCAGGGAAATTCAGTCCAGTGGAGCTAACGACACCAACGGTTACGATAGGCTTATTGCTAATTTCAAAAAGTCCGAATGGATTGCCCATTGCAATTGTCCACTCACCTACAATGACATCATCAGAGTCTCCAAGCTTCAATGCAGGGAATGGACCGCCGTCGTCGACTTTGAGCAGTGCAATGTCGGTGAGGTCATCGGCTCCCACCAGACGTGCATGATGCTGCTTGCCATCAATGGTGGTAACGACAATTTTTGCGGCGTTGCCTGCCACGTGAGAATTAGTAACAATGTAGCCGTCGGAGGAAATAAAAAATCCAGAGCCTAAACTTTTCACCTCTTGCCGCAAGATTTGATTGCGGCGACGCATAAAAGGGCCGAAGAAAGGGTCATCTTCAAAGAAGAAACTGAAAGGGTCGCGCACTTGATACTCCCGCACCTCTGTAACGTTGATGCCTACCACTGAAGGACTGGCAACGGCAACGGCATGCGTGATCGCATTGTGGCGAGAGCGCGTAATGTCGTCAGCCTGAGTCTGTGCATAAAGCGAACTTGGGCTGGCAAAGTGCTCAATGCGGTCTTTTTCCGATGCTCTAACTTCGGTGCGTGCTTCATCTGGCTTTCGCTCAAGCACGCAAGCTGCCATAGCAGTCAGTCCCGAAACAAGCAAAAGTGGCAACAGATGTTTGATGTGGTGTGTCATAGTTGCAGAGATTTTGCGCCGTGAAATACGCAGGCACTTAGCAAGAGGTTTCTAACTGTATGGGCAAAGTCCCACTCTAAGCGAAGATCTACTCTACCTGTTCCACCTGCAAGGAAGGAAAGCAGAAGCAAAGTAGGCGGAATGAGGCTTTGCTGACTAGCGCGCATCAATACGAGGCAATGGATTCTTTGGCTTTGCTGAATGCAGAAAGACCCATAAATGACAACCCAAAGAGAAGATTGACGCTAACAAGCGTTGTGTAAAGTTTATGCAAGCGATTAAATTCATCTCGGAGGGGCTGCTTGGCAGGGTCAAAGTTGTCGAAGTCTTTAATTTCTACAAGGCGCAGGTGCTCCATTTGCTCCGTAAGAAACTTGCCGTAGCCGATAAGCAGCACAATCATCACGCCTAATAGCACGGTTTTGATAATTCGCACTGTATTACGGCTTTCAGCTTGCGAGAGAAAATAGATAGCTGCAACGCTCATCAAAACAGCACCAGCAGCTTCGAGAAGATTAAGGCGTGCAAGAATTTTGCCATTCAGATGCCCCGCTAAGTTAATGCTTCCTGCTTCGCGGAACACTGTGCCTGCAACCGCAAAGGCAAACATGACAATCGCACCAACCCACAGTGCGTTGCCAAGCGATTCCAGAAAGGTGAAAAGACCGTTTAGCACAGGCTTGTTCATCTTGGTTATGGTGTTGATTGCAGTGTATCGTAGCCAAATTTAGCAATGATGACAAAAATCACGAGCAGAAAAAGTGTGCGAATAAAGGCGCTACCGCGTAGCATAGCGAGCCTTGTGCCCAACAGTGCCCCTAAGATGTTTGAGACCCCCATCGGCAAGCCAATCAGATACAGCACGTGGCCGTGCAGACCAAAGTAAAGCACGGCTGCAAGGTTGGTGGAGAAATTCACCACTTTTGCCGTCGCTGAGGCGTGTAGGAAATCAAAGCCAAAAATGCTGATGAAAAGAAAAATGAGAAAACTGCCTGTGCCGGGACCGAAGAACCCGTCATAGAATCCCAGCACGAGGCCGACAAGAGCCGCATAGAACAGCTCCTTTTGAGGAGAGAGCTTGGGACGATGCGCATCGCCAAAGTTTTTATGAGCAAGGGTGTAAAAGGCAACCGTAAGCAGAAGCAGCAAGATGACAGGACGCAACGTTTCCTTACGAAACAAACTCACAGTGCTGGCACCCAAAGCAGAGAAAAAGAACGCAGGAACTGCAGCAGCCAGCGCGACACGCCAATTGAGCAACAAGCTGCGTGCGTAACGCACAGTAGCAATGCTGGTGCCACAGATGGAAGAGAGTTTATTTGTGCCAAGAATCGGTGGCACATCAGTTTCAGGGGGCAAGACGATGAAGAGAGCAGGCAATTGCACTAGTCCGCCCCCGCCCACAATTGCATCAATAAAGCCAGCTATAAAGGCTGCGGCACACGCCCAGAGAAGCTCAGGTGAAAATTCCATAGTCAAGTAAGTTGGGGCACTTGCTTGGCAGAGAGATACTCGAGATACATTTTTTCAACGGCATCGGTCATAAACGCAGTGGTAAATTCAGGGAAAGCGCGCTGGTGAGCATTTTCACCAAGCTGGCGGCGCAGTTCAGGTGCTTTGGCGAGCAAGATGATTTTTTCAGCCAGCAAACGAATGCTCTCACGGGTGATAGGTGAGGCTGGAATGAGAAAGCCATTTTGACCGTCGACAATCATCTCAGCTGCACCGTCCAAGTTGAAACACACAATTGGCTTGGCACTTGCCATGGCTTCTTGAATGACACGTGCCAAGCCTTCGTGTAGTGAAGTGTGCACAATCACATCACTGATACGAACTAACGCTGCAACCTCTGCGGGAGGTACAACGCCTGTAAAACGCACTGCGGTGTCTAACTGACGCTGCCTCACCAGCTGTCGCAACTGAGGTTCGTAGTCGCCACCCCCAACCAAAAGAAACTTGGCGCTAGGTACGGCTTCTAAGATGTGTGGCGCAGCTTCTATCAAAAATTGATGCCCTTTGAGTTTGGTGAGACGAGAAATTTTAGCAACCACAAAATCCGTGCTCTGAAAGCCAAATCGTGCCGCATACTTCGCCCTTAGCGCCTCCACGTTGTCGCATGGCTGAAAAAACGATTCATGCAGACCGCTACGAATAACACGATATTGTTCAGGCTGACCGATACGCTGCTGCAAGTGTCGCTCAATCATTGTTTGTGAGACACTGGCAAAGGCAGTCGTAAAGCGTGCGGCAAAACGCTCTAAGCCAATAAAAAGCCTCCGCAAAACTGGAGGCTGATGGGCGTGAAATGAAAGCAGATGCAAAGTGTGAAAGACCAGCGGCACCCCTGCAAGCCGTGCAGCAAGTCGCCCCAAAATACCAGCTTTGGCAGTGTGCGTGTGCACAATGTCAAACCTGCCCTGCTGAATGAAACGGTAAAGGTCTAAGAATGCACGCAAGTCGCGCAAAGGGCTGATTTCCTTAACAAGGTCAGGAAAGAGCGTTACAGGCACGCCCGACGCAGCAGCTTCGCTAAGCAAACTGCCTTCAGCAGGCACATGGTAACCTGTGGCAATTTCCACTTCGTAGCCTTTTTCCTGTAAGCCTTTCGCCAAAGCTAGCGTGCCTTCCGTTGCGCCACCAATGCTAAAGACCGTGATGATGTGTAAGATTTTCGGTTTTCGCATCAGTAGCGGTTCAACGCAATAACGGTTTTGAGAATCATATTGTCCAGCCAAGAAGCGCGCCGCACGTCGCCTGTAAAAAGATAGGCGAGACGAGAGGTAAGGCGCTGCTTGGAGCGTAAAAAGCGTGCTAAGATGCGACGCTCTTTTTCAGCAAGGGCAGTGCCAAAGCAGCGCTCAAACTCTGTAGCTTGCTCAGTGAGCCGAAAAATACGGCTGTTGCCACGAATGAAACTTTGCCAGTGCCGATGGAGCTTATCCCAAGTGGTCGCAGTGGCGCCGATTGTATTTCGAGCGTGCTGTCGGTATTTCAGGGTAGGGGTCTCATCATAGAGAAGTTTGCCGAAAGCAGAAAGCACAAGGTAAATCCACCAATCGTGCATAATCGTGCGCACTGGCAAAGCAGAAAGCAACAGTGTGCGAGCTGCACGGTTCAAGACCATTGTGCACCCTGTGGCTTGGTTTTGCACCAATGCATTTGCAAATCCAATACGCACCGCACGCGGCGAGAGTGCAAGGGGACGCAAGTTGGCATCGACAATTTCAAAGCGGGAGAAATAAAGGAGCGGCTGTGTGTCGTCTTCTTGCTGCAGTCGCTCAACAGCGCGCTGCAATTTATCGATGTGCCAGACATCATCTTGGTCGCATAGTGCAAAGTAGTCAGCCCGCTCGTCAGCATTAGCTAAAAGCCAGAAGTAACTTTTTGCAGCTCCTAAGTTTTCACCAAAGAAAAGTTGCATTGCCTTGTGCTGTGCGGCATACTGCTCAAGCAGCGCACGCGTGCCATCGCTGGAGCCATCGTCGCGCACCCACAGACAAAAAGCTGGATAACTTTGGCGCAAAATGCTATCCAGTTGCTCGGCTAAATATGCCTCGCCATTGTAGGTGGAAAGCAAGATGCATACTTGTTTCATCTCCAAAGTGCCAAAGGCTATCCGTTTTTGCATGAACGGTAAGACGCCAAAGTTAGCCGCTCATAGTCGTCTATCAAAGTTTGCGCAACCTGTTCAATGCGAAAATGCGCTTCCACAAATGCACGGGCTTCGAGCGAAAGGGTCTGGCGCAAGTAAGAATCGCTCAGCAGCGAAAGAATGTGCTGACTGAATGCATCTGCATCGCTGGCAAGTAGCACAGCTTTTCCGTCTGGTGCGCCAATACCTTCGTTTGCAATGGGTGTGGCAACTGTGGGCACGCCGTGTGCAAGTGCCTCAAGAAGTTTCACAATAACGCCGCCGCCTACAAAAAGTGGCACCAGTGCTGCAGTGGCTTCAGCATAAAATGCACTCAGGTCAGGCTGGTAGCCATGGAACTGCATTGAAACGCCTTCACTCCAACGAAGCACGGACGACGGAGCACCTTTGCCAACAATATGCAAGGTCGCAGTAGGCACTTTCTGCCACACTTTTGGCATCACCTCGAAGCGCAAAAATTTGACCGCTTCAAGATTTTCAGGGCGATGCATCGCACCGACGAAGAGCAACTGTTGTCCAGAGCGCTGCATGGGCACAGGGCACGGCAAAACATCAAGACCAGCGCGCCGCACACCGACGCAAAGACGGGTGTCTAATTGCCGAAGCAGCGCAGCATCAAATTCTGAGAGGGCATAAATTTTCTTCAAATGCCGATATGCCGCCAGCTCTGCCCGACGCAGTGCATAATACTTTGCCCAGCAAGCCAAACGATGAAAACCGTTTGCTCGCTCAGCATAACGCTGAGCAGGTTTGAACTCTACATCGTGCGCTGCACCAACCGTAGTGCCAAATCCAGTAAGCCTTCTGGCAAAAAGCCGACAAAAGTGCCCATACTCCACCTGAATAATGTCGGGCTGCAGCGATTGCAAGATAGGCACAAGGGCCTGCCAGAATCGGGCTTGGTCAGGCTTTTGGCGCGCATAGATACCAAAGACACTTGCCCCATACTGCACAAGTGAACCGAGCAGCAACTGGATAGACGACCAAAAACTGGGCGTCTTTTCCCTCACTGGCAGCGGCGGCGCAACTTGGTCAGACGACTCAACTTTCTCTACTGCAAGCACTACTTCGACCCACTTTGAAAGTTGTGCAAGTGCCTGCTCTTCGCTTGGCTCATACATTGCAGCTAAGTAGATGTTGCACTGTGCACTGAGCGCCCTAAGCAGTGTGTAGAGCAATGTTGCGCCACCACTTGGCGCATTTGGATATGGAAGGTATGGCGTGATGACCAAAATGTTCATTGTGCATTGCTCTTTTCGAGTGTTACTTCTGCACTGCGCGAAAGAGAGCCGAGGTATCAATCAATTTGAGGCGAAGCCCAAGAAGCACTTGCCCAACTGCAAAAAGTAGACCGCTGAGCATAAGAAACACAAGTTCGCGTGTGCGCAAAGGCAGCGCAAAATGCTCCAGAGTAAGGAGCGTTTCAACAACAAAATGCGCCATAGCTGCCCAAAGTGCAGTCCAGATTGTCATCGGCAAAAGTGTTCTTAGAAGCATGGCTCTGAAGGAGGCTTGCAGAGCAGTGTAACATTGCTGCATCATTAAGAGGCTCAAAAGACTGACCACAAGAAGCGTGGCAAGCCCCATTGCAGACTCACCTATTACATAAAGCAAAGTTAGGTTGCATAGAAGATGCAAAATCATCGTTGCGAGATTAAGGCGCGTCTCTATCTGCAAGTCTGAGCGTGCTCTGAGCATCAACATTGGAACGCTGGCGATAGCATTCAGGGTAAAGCCTATCAAAAGCCACTGTGCAATGCGTGCAGGGTGGCTGATGTCGGGCGCATTAAGCCAAAAGCGTAGTATGTGTTCAATGTTGAAGAAAAGAAAGCCTGAAAATGAGAGCGTAGCAAATGCCAGATACTTTGTTGCGTCGTCGGTCAGTCTATTGAAGCCAGTGGTATCACCTGCTGTGTGAAGTGAGACGGCAGCAGAAAACAATGCAGGCAAGCCCAACGTAGGCAGCTCACGCGCCAGTGTGGAAAGTTGCATGGCCACGCGAAAGGTGCCCGCTGCACTGGTGCCTAAAAGGCTCGAGACCAGTGGCACCTCCAGCCGCGTAATAAGCCAGAGCGAAGCCGTGTATAGATGCAAGCGCACCCCACATTGAAAAAGCTCACGCAATAACGCCTTATTGAAGAACGAAAGTGTCACGTGCGGAAAATACCAACGCAAAACCATCGCTCCGCTGCCACACATTATTACCATTGCCACAAGATGCCCCCACGCTAAGGCATCTAAGCCAAAGCCAAGCAAGAGCAGAATTGCAGCAAAGGCATTGCTAAGGAAAAGCCCAAGCGACAAGATGCCAACACTTAGCTCAAAGGCTTGCGCACCTTCAAAGACGCTGATAATTGCAATCGTTAGGGCATAAAAAGCAAAGGCAATGAAAGTGGTAAGGTAAAGCGTGTGCACCGCAGAGGTATTTGGCTCAGGGATGCGAAGCAATGTGCAGAAGGGTTCTCGCAAAAAAAGCGCAAGGAGGAACACAGCACCCGATAGAGCAAGATAGAAGTAGAAGACAGTCGAAAAAAGCGCCGAAACTCTTGAATAGGCTTGCTGAGTATGTGCTTCTGCAATGAACTTGACAAGTGCGCCGCCCACACCGAAATCCAGCAAAAGCAAGTAAAACATTAGCGATTGAAAGACCGACCAAGTGCCAAAAGCTTCCAGACCAAGTGAATGAATGAAAAGGGGCGTAAGAATTAGGTTAAGGCCGACAGTAAGAAACTTTGGCAGCGTAAGATAAAGCGCATTCGTAAGAACTTTCCGCATTCGGACTAAGCTCTGAGCAGTATGGGAAAAGTTACCGTTGAGTTGCCGTGTTAGGTAAGATTTGGCGCTCGAGATAGGCAAGGCTAGCAAACATCAGCGCATTGAAAAAGTTTGTGTTGATGTAAGTCATCACAGGCGTAACAAGCCCAATGGTCATAAATCCGACCAGTGAGCCAATCAGAGCAAGAAGAATCGTCTTGGCTTGAGGCGAAATAGCCAAGCGATAAAGTCGGTAGGCTTGCACCAGTGCCCCAAGCCAAAGAACCAGCAGAGCAAAAAGTCCAATCAAGCCACCCTTGTGCAAGACATGAGCATAATTGTTGTGGATAAACCACCAGTCCACCATGCCTTCATCAACATTTGCATCGCCGAAGCGGTAGACGGTAAGCGTCCCACCTGCTCCAACCCCGAAAAGTGGATGGCGTGGAAATTCATCAAGCACGGCTAAAATTTCCAAAATGCGCTCAACGCTGCTCACGTCCAAATCACCCACTACAGCTTCGCCACGACTGGTAGTAAGCACGATGATTTTGCCAAGCGATAAACCTAAGGCAAGCATTAGACCGAGCGCCAAAAGACCCATTGCCCCAAGCCAAAGCATTGCTTTCATAGAGCGACGCAGACCCATTGCTACCGCAATGGCGACACACCCCAGCAGAAAGCCCAAGTAGAGCCCGCGCGTAAAAGTGATGAGAATCCCTGCCAGCAAGATTAGTAGCACCAAAATCAGCGCACTCCGCGCCGTGCGCATACCTTCGGTAAAAAGTGCAGCAATGACAATCAATGCAGCAGGCACAAGCAAAAATGAAATGCCCGAGTTGTATCGTGAAAAGTCGCGGCGCACTGCATCATCAAGAAAGCTGATTGCGGCAAAAAGGGTTGCAACCACAACAAACGCTTTCAGCAACGATTCCATGCTTGTGCCACACTTGCGGCTGGCATAGAAGAGATAGACCCAAAAGAGTGAGAGGTAAAGGAAATTGCGTCCGTCATCGAAAATGTAGTATGGTCGATTGCCATGAAGCACGCCATGGATAAGTGAAGCAATGCTGATGAGACTGTATAGCAGAAAAAGCTTTTGCATGGTTGTCCAGCGCATAAGCTGCGCTAAGCGAGCTTCCATCAACCAATCACGCAGCATAATGGCAAAGATGAGAAGCAAGATGCCATCCTGCAGGTGCACGCCACCCGCTGCGATTGGCTTGCTAAAGTGCCGCTCCATCGGTGGAATGATGGGGCTAATGAGGAAAAAAAGCAAAAGCAGCAGCCAGTAAAGCCACTGAAAGCGTAGCACATTGAAGAAGCCTAACACGACTATGCTAAACAGACCAACAAGCAAAAGGTACTGGCGTAGATAAAGCGCAAACGCTGCAGCAACCACAGTGCTAATTAAGATGGCATAGAGCATGCGCACTTTTGCAGGCGAGGGTGGGGCGGAGGTAGTCAGCGCAGGCGAAACATCTTGACGAGCGCTTGAAGCCATGGTGCATTTGAGGATTTCGCAAGTTCATACTGTAAAAGCACCAGCGAAATCGAAAGCAAAAGTCCGCCTAAAAACCCGCCAATGATAATGAGGGCACGTTTGGGACGCGCTTTCCACTCTGGCACATAGCCACGGTCGAGCACAAGAAGCGTTGGCGTATCGCGCACTTCTTGGAGCTTGGCTTGCTCATACTGCGGCAAAAGAAACTCCACGATTTTGGTTTGCAGCATCACTTCTCGGTAAAGCCGAAGATATTCCATACCCAAATCAGGCATTTTCGCCAGTGGAATAATTAGGTCAGATTGCAAACCGCCGATTTCAAACTTTTTGGCTTGGCGACGCAATTCCTGCGCTTTGTCGCGTGCCTGCAACACCTCAGGGTGGAAGTCACCTAAACTTTTGCGCAAGACATTATACTCGACTTCGCTCTGCACCGCTAAGGCTTCCACTTGCGCAGAGGCTTCCAAGCTTGCTTTCACTTGCTCACGCACTTCGCCCACGCGGTAGGTTTTCTGAAATTCATTCAGCCGCTCTTCAGCCTGTTTTAAGGCTTCTCGGGCTTCAGCATACCGCTTTTCAATAAACTGACGCTGGTAGCGTGCATTTTCCGTTGCCAATTCTCGGTTAATAGAGTCAATCATTGCAATGACAAAATTTACCATTTCTGCGGCTTTCACTGAGTCGCCTTTGTAGTAAGCCGTAATCGTAACCGTGTTGTTGCGGTTGTTCTTGAAAATGAGATTGTCGTCCAGTTCCTCGAGCGTTTTCTTGATAGGCTCTTTGGTGTCGGGGTCGTCATATTCATATTGGCGCACAAGGTCAAACTTTTGAATGACCGCCATTCGCAAGCGTCGGCTATCGAAAATGGCTTCGTAGCGGTCAATGTCATCGCCAAGCTTTTTGCCGAGAACACTCTCGGCTGCACCGCTCAGACCACTGCCTAAACCGCTCGCTCCGCCTAAAAGGCGTGTCAGTCCTAAAAGGTCACTGGGTGGGGGCACAAGAATCGTGGCAGATGATTTATACCACTCTGGCAAAATGAAACTGACGACTGTAGCAACCAGTGTCGAGAAAAGTGTGCCGAAAACGATATAGCGCCGCCATGGATAAAGCGCATTCAGATACTCTACCAGTCGTGGCGTTGGTTCATATCCATTCTGCAAGTCGGGGCTATGCCGGGTTACCTCGCCCTCTGTGCGTGCAGGGCTAGGCTTCGTGATAGGTTCTTGTGGCATAGTGTCGGTGTGTTCAGCTCAAGGTTGTCGAAAGACTTGAAAAATGAGCAGCGCTAAGGTCGCAACCGTTGAGATAATGCTTACAACAGGTGTAATTTCCGCCATCTGTTGCGCAAAGGTTTTCTGAAATTTCTTCGGCACAAAAATCCAGTCGCCTGACTCGACAACGGTTTCGTTTGGATACTTCCACTCAAAGCTACCGGCTTTCAAAATGCGCACATCGCCAGTGGATTCACTGGTTTCGCCGCCAGCAAGCGCAATGTAATCTTTGTAAGAGCGATGGGCGTCATACTTAACGTAGCCCGGATTGGCTACTTGCCCAAAGACATAAACTGTGCCCGCGTCGCGTGGAACAATAATCAGGTCGCCATCTTCAAGCACTACATCGCTACTTTTGCCACTGAAGATAGCGCGAAAATCAGCCGCAACATAATTGCGCCGAGCCCCCAGCTCCAAGTTGAAGTTGGCAAGTTCTTCAGCGTCTAAATCGCCAGTGCGAATAAGCTGCTGACGAATAAAGTCAAGGTCGGGCGGCACATTGGCAGGCAGGGGCACCCCTTCTTCAGATTTTTGTCGCCGAAAAATTCGTGCAGCGGACAATAAAGCTTCAGAAGTAAACCCGCCTGCCAAAGCAATAACTTCCTTGAGGGTGGTCTTTTGCGATTCAATTGCGTAAAAGCCCGGATACGCAACTGCCCCGCGCACCGTAACGTTGCCAATACGTGCGTGCGTCTTGAGCGGCACTTGCACACGGTCGTTGGGCAACAGTGGCACATCGGGGGCTTTGCCCGCCAAAATTGCCGCCAAGTTGACCGTAAGCCGCTCAAAGCCCTTCTCGGTGTGTCGTGTAATTTGCACACGCTCCAAGTCGGCATATTTCGTTGCGCCTAATGCAATCTTGTAGAGGGTCGTTAGGCTATCGAACTGGGAGTATTCATAAAGCGCAGGAAGATGCACTGCTCCGTCAATGCCCACCAAATCCATGTTCTCTAACTGCAAGTTGGGTACTTCAATCACATCGCCTTCGCGAAGTCTGGGATTAAAGCGGCGCTCACCTGTAAGAAAATACCGAATCAGGTCAACTGGCTCGGTTGTGCCGTCGCTGTGGCGCAGCACAATGTTGCGTAAAGAGGCTTTAATCGGGGGTTGCGTGTCAGGGTAAAGCCGACGCGCCAAAAGCTGAGACGCGTCGGGTTGCGGTTGCCCTTGTGAATTAGCAAGGTAAAAGATTTTGTCGACACGGTCAAGCGGCGTAGCGGGTTGCTGGCTACGTAGCGTCACAGCGCCTGTAATCAAAACCAGAAAGGTGCGCGGCTGATGCAGCGAGACTGAAACACTGGATGCGCGGTATTGCTTTAAGACACCTTGCTCAATTGCCTTTTTTATCTCTGTTAGCGTTTTGCCCTTTGCATTGAAAACACCGACCGTTCTAAGTGAGAGCATGCCATCTGGCGCAATCATACTGCGCAGCGTAAGGGGAATCGTGCCAAAAAGGTTGACCTCAATCACATCGCCAGCGCCCAGCACATATTCGTCAGGGTTAATAGCTTCTTCGAGGGGGATGCTTTGAAACACCTCAGGAGTTAAGCTCAGTGCATTAAGGCGTTCCAGTGACGATTGACCTTGACTACCAAATGCAGAAAAGTAGGTACGCATCACAGAGCTGCGTCGCTCTTCGGCACTGGGCACCGATACACCTTGAGCAAAGGACGCAGCTGTAGCAGCAAGTAGCCACGTCGTAATCCAGAGATAGCGCATTTGTGTTACGCTTACCGCTGGTTGTCTGGTTCGAGCTGTTGCGATGTTCAGTGCAATTTTCTTTTCCCAAGAAAACAAAGATAAAAAAGCGGCTCGTTTTCTTGCGAAAGAGGCGCAGGCGTAGGACATCACGGCACTATTGCAGTGGGCGAACGGTTAAGCCAGACATACTTAAGGTCGCGCCGATCCATTGCATTGAGCGGGTAATCG
Source organism: Chloroherpetonaceae bacterium (assembly GCA_025056565.1). Classification (NCBI taxonomy): domain Bacteria; kingdom Pseudomonadati; phylum Chlorobiota; class Chlorobiia; order Chlorobiales; family Chloroherpetonaceae; species Chloroherpetonaceae bacterium. Next base: position 180,717 of record JANWWA010000005.1, read on the forward strand.
CAAACTTCTTTGGCTAACACATATTCGTTGCGGTCATATACCAGCAAAAGCAGAGGAGAGTCGGCTAAGGCGAGTTCTTCGGCTTCAGCATAGAGCGCATAACGTGAGGAGTCTGTGAGAGCGGTTAGCGCCATGTCATACAGGCGGTCAAAATCTGGGTTGCGGTAGCGCACGAAATTGGGATAGCTAAGCTGGCTTGTATCAGCAGGCACAAATTGACCATAGAGCAACTGCAAAAAACTTTCAGGCTCTGGGTAGTCCGCAACCCAACCTAAGAGGAAAAATGGGGTCGAGCCAGATTCGCACACTTTCAGATGTTCCTGCCAAGAAAGAGGAGCAAGCGTAAGGTCAAGGTTCAGCGTTTGCTTCAAAGATGTTTTGATAAAGTCTGCAAGTTTCTGATTGCGCGCGTTGGTTGAGTCGTAGTAAAGTGAAAGGGCTGGAAAGCCACTGCCACTTGGGTAACCTGCTTCGGCGAGGAGTTGCTTGGCTAAACTTGGGTTGAACGCGCTGGCTGGCGCAGGGCGCTGGAGTGCATTGCGCTCTGATTTCAGTTTGCGACGCATGGCTTGCAGACGAGATTGATGGTATGAGGCTAAAACAGGAGGCACAAGGCTGCGCGCAGCATAGCTGCTATCTTGCCAGAGCAAGTATGACAGGGCAGCAGTATTGACTGCAAGCGAAAATGCGCGGCGCACCTTTGGATTACTGAAGGGAGGCAAAGCAGTGTTCATACCACAAAATTGAACCGACAAAGAGGGGATAGAGCGATGCACAAAACGTGCTTGATACTTTTCAGCAAGCTGGCTATTTGGCAAGACGGCTGAACGCATTGTGCTGAACTGGCTCATCTCTAAAATATCCCCTGCTTCAAGGCGAGACAATTGTTCTGATTCGCTGCACGAAAAGTATAGCACGATTTCGTCCAGATACGGCAATGCATTGCCGTCTTTGTCTTTCTGCCAGTATCTCGGATTGCGTTTCAGCTTGAGGTAGTTTGGCGCAAACTCGCTGAACATAAAAGGCCCAGTGCCAACTGGGTGCTGTGTGAAGTTGGTGCCATAGTAGGCGACAGCTTCACGGGGAATGATGTAGCAAAAAGGTAGAGCCAGTGTCATTAGAAAGGGAGCAAAAGGTTTGGTGAGGCGAATTCGGAAGCGCCGCTCGCTAAGCACTTCAAAACCACGCACGCCAAGAATTTTAGGCGCGCGCTTTTGTTCAGCGGCCAGACGCTGTTCCTCGTAATACTCTGTTGCCCCTTCTACCTTGTCACGAAAAATCCAAAATCCTTTTGTCTGCGTAAGTGGATTGCAGACGCGCTCAAAAGAGTATTTGACATCGGCTGCCGTAAGTTTACGCCCCATGCCTTGTGGGAAACAACGGTCGTTATGGAAATAAACGCTGTCGCGCAAAGTAAAGGTGTAAATCGTTCCGTCCTCTGAAATTTCCCAACTCTCAGCCAGCTCAGGCACAATGGAGAGCGTGTTAGGGTCTAAGTCCACAAGCAGCTCGCAAATCTGATGCGCCGCGTGCTGCGAGACATTATCAATCAGTTGAACTGGGTCAAGCGTGGTCAGGGGCTGCAATTCTGCATAGCGGTAGGTGCCACCAGCCACCTTCCCGCCAGCCAAAGTGCGATAAGTGGGAGTTGGCACTGAAGTTGAAGTGTCTTTGGGCTGACGGCAAGCAAGCAAGAAGAGAGAACAAATGCACAAGGTAAATTGAGCCAGTGTTTTCATCGGATAACTGCGAGTGGTTTAGCGCAAAGTTAAGCAAAAAACAAGGAGTGCGCATTGAGCAAGGAAGCTATCTACGGGTTTTGCGGTGAGCTCGGCCGCGCATCACTCCAGCGGGGGCTTCAGTGCAGCGTTGCAAAAGTCTTGGGCAGCAAAAAGCTGGAAAGCCATAAACGCTGGCTCAATCTGTGCGCAGAACAAAAAATAGCCCTTACCAAAGCTTGGTAAGGGCAAACGAAGCGTCAAGAGCAAGTCATGCTGCTTGCTTCTTACTGCCACCTGTCAGCGAATCCACCGTGCGGTTGATGGCTTTGCTGAACGAATCTGCAATTGACATAGCTGTTTTGTTGCCAGCTTCAAAGGTGCTTTCAACGACCTTCCAGACATTGCTGGCGCCCATATCTGCGGCTCTACCAATGCTAACTAAAACTTGCGTGATAACGCCGCCACGGACTTCGTCCATCTTTTTCCTCCTACGGTTTTAGTGTTTGATGTAAGGTATCTACAGTGGTACAGCTAAGCGCTCAAAACAGCATTTTCAAGTTATCAATTCCAAAGCGGCAGTTTCTCCGTAGCGGCAAAAAGAAGGAGGGTAGGGATACTGCAGAGGCGCACAAAAAGAAAAAGCTCCCTTCCGAGCAAAGAAGGAAGGGAGAATGTGTAGGCAGCGCCGTTACTTGAAAAACTCGTCTAATGTGTAGACTTTGCCGTTCGCCTCGACGCAAAGCTCATTGTTGTTGGGATTGACAAATACCTTCAGCTCGCGAACTGTCCACTGAACCCCGCGCCCGTCAAAGTCCATATTGTAGCGCTCTTCGTTAAGCTTGACGGTTTCATCGAGCTTGATGGCAATATCTTCATTGCTGGAAAGCACAACAAGCTGAGCCGTGCCGTCAGCAATCTTGCGCTTAAACTCTGGCGTGGCGCTAATGCGTCCGTAACCGGCTGCCGATGAAATAACGAGCTTTAGGCGCCCTTTCTCATCGCGCTTGGCAGAGTGAATGAAGTATTTGTCAACCTTATGAACGGGATTACCCGATTTGTTAAGTGGCATAGCAGAAATGGTTTAATGTGGAACTAAGAACCGACTAACGCCTTGCTGACACACTCAAAATTACTGCGACGGCGAAAAAGTTGGATAATGAACAAAAAAAGGCTGTCCGTTGGGACAGCCTTTTTGGACGATTTACTTATCGTCGACAATCTCAAAGTCTGCGTTCTTGACCTCGCCATCTTTGGCCGTCTGAGCACTACCGTTGCCGGGGTTGTTCATACTGCTTGCCGCTGAGCCTTGATAGAGTCGCGTAGAGACGTCTTGCCAAACGCGCGTCAGATTCTCCATTTCACTCTTGATGCGGCTAATGGTGCCAGACTTTTGCGCATCTTTCAGCGCCTCCAAGGCTGCGTTGAGACGGCTGAGGTCTTGCGCTGGAATCTTGTCGCCCAAATCTTTGATTTGTCGCTCTGTCGAGAAGATAAGCGCATCGGCTGCGTTCTTCGTGTCGGCTTCTTCTTTGCGACGACGGTCTTCTTCGGCGTGAATGCGTGCATCTTCACGCATCTTTTGAATCTCCGCCTCAGAGAGTTTTCCGCTAGCCTCAATGCGAATCTTCTGCTCACGACCTGTGGCACGGTCCTTTGCAGAGACATTCAAAATGCCGTTGGCGTCAATGTCAAAAGTAACCTCAATTTGTGGCACACCACGCGGAGCAGGCGGAATACCATCTAAAATGAACCGACCTAAGGTCTTGTTGTCGACGGCCATCGGACGCTCGCCTTGAAGCACGTGGATTTCAACTGAAGTCTGATTGTCGGAAGCCGTCGAGAAAATCTCAGACTTGCGAGTTGGAATCGTGGTGTTAGCTTCGATGAGCTTGGTCATGACACCGCCGAGCGTTTCAATGCCGAGCGAAAGTGGAGTAACGTCCAAAAGCAGCACATCGGTAATGTCGCCTTTGAGCACGCCACCTTGAATGGCTGCGCCGACTGCAACCACTTCGTCAGGGTTGACGCTCTTGTTGGGCTCTTTCTTGAAGAACTCGCGCACCATATCTTGCACCTTCGGAATGCGAGTCGAGCCACCCACCAAGACAACTTCGTCAATGTCTTCCACGCTGAGCTTGGCATTTTTCATTGCACGGCGGCACGGCTCAATCATTCTCTCAAAGAGGTCGGCGCACAGTGCCTCGAACTTGGCGCGTGTAATCGTCATAACAAGATGCTTCGGACCATCTTGCGTGGCGGTAATGAACGGCAGATTGACTTCTGTCTCAGTGCGAGAGGACAGTTCAATCTTTGCCTTTTCGGCGGCTTCTTTCAAGCGTTGCAGTGCCATCGGGTCTTTGCGCAAATCAATGCCCTCTTGCTTCTTGAACTCATCCGCCATATAGTCAATGAGGCGTTGGTCGAAGTCATCGCCGCCAAGATGCGTATCACCGTCGGTCGAGCGCACTTCGAAGACACCATCACCCAGTTCAAGAATAGAGATATCGAAAGTGCCGCCGCCCAAGTCAAAGACCGCAACTTTTTCGTTCTTCTTTTTCTTGTCTAAGCCGTAAGCCAGTGCTGCAGCAGTCGGCTCATTCAGGATACGCTTGACCTCTAAGCCAGCAATCTTGCCTGCGTCCTTCGTGGCTTGACGCTGTGCGTCATTGAAATAGGCGGGCACGGTAATTACGGCCTCCGTAACCTTTTCGCCAAGGTAATCTTCAGCTGTCTGCTTCATTTTTTGCAGAATCATTGCTGAAATTTCCTGTGGCGAATAAACCTTGCCTGCAATGCGCACCCGCGCCTGACCGTTTTCATTGACGACCTCGTAGGGCACCATCTTGATTTCTTCGGTGACCTCCGAGTAACTGCGTCCCATAAAGCGCTTGATAGAGTAAATGGTATTTTTCGCATTCGTAATTGCCTGACGCTTGGCAGGATGCCCAACCAGACGCTCCCCTGTCTTTGTAAAAGCGACCATTGAGGGTGTGGTGCGATATCCTTCTGAGTTGGGAATCACAACTGGCTCATTGCCTTGCATCACCGCAACGCACGAGTTGGTCGTGCCTAAGTCAATTCCAATGATTTTCCCCATAAAAGCTCCTTCAAGGATTTTTAGGTTACCGAAAAACAACGGCTCGAATGAAAGCACTCAAAAGAGACTTAACTTGCATTCAAGCCTCTCTGCGTTGCTTTATAGCAAAAACTGTTCCGATTTGCGGAAAGAGAGGTAGCCAAAGCACCGTGAAAGAATGGCAGAGGCAAGCAAGTCGAAAATAAAAAGTGCCTTCGCAGAAAATGAACGAAACTGCGAAAGCACCATTGAAAAAGGAGAATAACTATGAACTAAACGCATAAATGCATTTGAAGGCAAAAAGGTTCCAAAAAAGCCGAAAAAAAGTCGATTTTGACGATTTTTGAAAGTAAGTTCAGGATTTTAAGAGCTTAAAAATTTTAGAAGCAACAAAAGAAGCCCGACTTGCGGGCTTCTTTGAGGCGACCAGAGTATATGTGGAGAAGTTACTTAATTGCAATTTCCCGTGCCTTTACAACAGGCTCAACCTTTGGAAGCGTGAGCTTCAGCACGCCATCAGCAAAGTGAGCTTCAATAGCTTCGGCATTGACATTTTCACCCAGCGTAAAGCTGCGGGTGAGCGAGCCAAAGACCCTTTCTGTGCGATAGTAGTTCTTCTTGCTTTCTGTGCTTTCAGCCTTGCGTTCTGCACGAATGGTCAGAATATTGTCCTCAACGGTAACTTTCAGGTCGTCCTTCTTGACACCTGGCAGGTCTGCCTCAATGTAGACCGCCTTGTCGTCCTCAGAGATGTCAACTCGGAATGAAGACATATCGAACATCGACGGGAGCGACGGCATTGTGCTCTTAAAGACCTCGTCAAACATGCGGTCAATTGCGGCAAATGGATTTCGTTCAAATTTCACTAACATACTTCAAACCCTCCTTCCAAGTTTAAGGTTATTATTTTTGTTACTACACTTAGATAGCCGCTCACTGACTCTTTTTGAGAGGCTATCCACCCTACCTAAGAATCAAGCTCTGTGCCAACTTGCAGTATCGCGCAAAGCAAGGAAAATAGGCAGATGAAGTAAAGAGCAGTCTGACAGAAGATACAGAAGATTGTCAGGCAACAGTATGAAAAAATGTCAGGGAGAGGGACAGAAGCAAGAGGAGTGATGTCGGGCTGTGCAAGCAATAAAGTCTGCAAAGGGCGTTCTAGCCTATCTTTCTCAATGTAAGAAAAGAAGAAAGCGAAACGTCCAAAGCCGACTGTCGGTTAGAGGAGCATAGAGTTAAAATGATGAAACAGATTCGCCTGAGTTTCCTAAATTGGCTTCTGAAGCGAGCAAGGCCGAACTCCAAGTTGCAGCAAATTGCGAAAGGGCTTGTAGGGTTGGAGCTTCTGGGCGTGCGCTGGTATAGCCCCATCTGGCAACTGAAAAGTGTAAGTGTCTATGTGCAGCGATGGATGATGGCAGTGCGCCGTGAATGGCGTGGCTATCAAAAGCCGATGGCACATCCTAACCCTGAAGCAATCATCTGCGCTGAGTTTAGCTGTCGCCATAGCATTGACGGTAAGTGCGCAATGACGCAATTTGCAGAGCCGTGCCTTGAACAATGCTTTGGAATGAAACGCACAGAGCAGGGAACATTTGTGCCACTCTTTACCGATTATGAGGGCAATCCAGCATGGCTGGAAATTTCCTGCCGAGATTGCAAAAAATACCTAACTGAATGCAAAGGCACCGTGCCGAATGCGATTAATCCTGTGAAGGAGAATAGCCGCACAAAGCCTGATTGGATGCCTCTTACTGTGAAGCCGTCGTGATGAACAGGGTTTTAGCCTCACTAATTTTGAAACATTGAAACATAAGTCAGCAATGAGCAACGAAACGGCTGAATACAAAAATCCTGCGTTGTGGTCAGTTAGCTCAGAGCCACGTGAAATCAATGCCATGTTAAGGCAACCGCGTAAAGTGTATGTAACGCGCAAGGTGCATTTCAACGCAGCCCACCGACTCTTTAACCCAACCTTCTCAGATGAAAAGAACTGTGAGATTTATGACATCTGCAACAACTTCTACGGGCACGGACACAACTACGAGCTGGAAGTAACACTCACAGGCATCGTCGATAAGGACACAGGATACCTGTTTGATTTGAAAGTGCTCAAAAAAATTCTGGAAGAGGAAATTATCTCCAAAGTTGACCACAAGCACCTAAACTTTGACGTGGAGATGTTCCGCGACACAGTGCCAACTGCCGAAGTCATTGCCGTTGTGTTCTGGGAAAAAATCAAAGCAGCACTGGAGGCACTGAATGTGAAAAACGTGGAGCTGTATGAAGTAAAAGTCTATGAATCTGAACGCAACATTGTCTCTTATCGAGGAGAGTAAAATGAGCGGAAAAAGCCAAAACGAAAAGCAGTTTATTGCCAGCCTGCGAGACGACGACGAATACACAATCAGTGGGGTCGTTGCAGAGGACACGCTGGCGCGACTGGCTGCAAATATCAAGGAAAACCTGATGCTCTTAGGTGAAGACCCTGAGCGGGAGGGGTTGCTAAAGACCCCCGAGCGCGTGGCAAAAGCCTTGCTGTATCTTACCAGCGGCTATCATGCAAACCCAAGAGAAATTTTGCTCAGTGCCGTCTTCCACGAAAAGTATGATGAAATGGTGCTGGTCAAGGATATAGAGGTTTTTTCAATGTGCGAGCATCACATGCTGCCCTTTTTCGGCAAAGCCCATGTGGCATATATCCCCAATGGAAAGATTGTTGGGCTGTCGAAAATTCCGCGCGTGGTAGATGTCTATGCACGCCGCTTGCAGGTGCAGGAGCGCATGACACAGGAAATCCGTGATGTGATTGAAGAAGTCTTAGAGCCAAGAGGCGTGGCAGTTGTAATTGAAGCCAAACATCTTTGTATGGTGATGCGCGGCGTAGAGAAACAAAATTCCACCACCACTACATCTGCGATGTCAGGCGAGTTTCTCAAAAACTCTGCTACGCGGTCTGAGTTTATGCGACTAATTAAGTCGTTCAATAGCTAAGAGAATGCATCACGGCAGGCGTAGCTGTTGAAAGTGCGCGACACTGCAGAGCAAAGGGGCTATCAGTTAAGCTGCTCTCTCTACTCTCTGAATGGGCATTGCAGACTTGGGCAAGGCAAGAGACAGAATAGCCTCGCACGAAAGGCGAGGCTAGCGCAACGCTGAGCGAGAGACGAGATTCGAACTCGCGACCCTCACCTTGGCAAGGTGATGCTCTACCAGCTGAGCTACTCTCGCACTGTTGTAGTGAAGTTGGGCTGCAAATATGCAAAGATTTTTTTTTCTATGCAAGTGCTGGCATCGCTTGCTTAGGCGTGTCATTAGCCCTATCCCACGCTGAGTAGGAGACACTTCGTATCGCAGAATGAGGGGCGAAGTTCGGCCTGCGCTGCAATTTGTCTGCACGGAGCTAGTAAGCCTTGACCGTTGGCATAGCGCAATGATTTCCTTATCTTGAATGCTTGTTAAGCAACGCAACAAATCGAGAAATAAAGAGAATGAATAGACCCATTCGTGTCTTAATTGCCAAAGCGGGCTTGGATGGGCACGACCGTGGTGCGAAAGTGATTGCAGCGGCTTTGCGTGATGCAGGAATGGAAGTGATTTACACAGGGTTGCGTCAGACACCTGAGATGATTGTGCAAGCCGCCTTGCAAGAAGATGTCGATGTAATCGGTATTAGCATTCTGAGCGGGGCGCATATGACGATTTTTCCGCGTGTGTTGAAACTGATGCGTGAAAAAGGTTTAGATGATGTGTTGCTGACTGGCGGTGGTATCATTCCTGAACAGGATGTGGTGAAACTGCAAGAAATGGGTACGGGGAAGCTCTTTTTGCCCGGTGCACCAACCAGCGAAATTGTTGCCTACATCAAAGAATGGGTGATGACACACCGAGCAAAAGAAGCACTTTAATGAGGAATTCTTCGCAACTAACCAACCGAGATTATGCTCAAACTTCTGGAGAAAATTTTTGGCTCCAAGCATGAGAAAGATGTCAAACGCTTGATGCCAATTGTTGAGGAAATCAATGCGCATTATGAATCGTTCAAGAATCTCTCCGATGATGAACTACGCGCCAAAACGCAGGAGCTGAAAGCGCGCATTCGCGAACATGTGCGAGAAATCGAAGAAGAGCTGGCATCAGAGCAAGCAAAGCTCAATGACTTGGACTTAACCTTCGAAGAAGTTCAAGCAACTAAAGACCGCATTGAGGAATTAGAAAAAGAGCTGCATGAGGCGACCGAAGAAATTCTGAGCGAAATTCTCCCTGAAGCCTTTGCGATTGTCAAAGACACCTGTCGCCGTTTGGTTGGAAAAGAGTGGATGGCAGGTGGCTCAATGATTAAGTGGGATATGATTCCCTACGATGTGCAGCTTATTGGTGGCATTGTGCTGCACGAAGGCAAAATTGCAGAAATGGCAACGGGCGAGGGAAAGACACTGGTCGCCACGCTGCCTGCTTTTCTCAATGCGCTGACAGGCAAAGGCGTCCATATCGTAACCGTCAATGACTACCTTGCTAAGCGTGACCGAGAGTGGATGGGGCCAATCTACGAGTTTCATGGCTTAACAGTCGGTGTCATTCTCTCCGAGATGGACTCCGCAGAACGACGTAAGCAGTATGCGGCGGACATCACCTACGGCACCAACAACGAGTTCGGCTTCGACTACCTACGCGACAATATGGCGACGGACAAAGAAGAGATTGTGCAACGCGGCTTTAACTATGCTATCGTCGATGAAGTTGACTCCGTCCTAATTGATGAAGCACGCACACCCTTGATTATCTCAGGGCCTGTGCCGCAATCTGATGCCAGTAAGTTCTTGGAGTTAAAGCCTAAGGTCGAGCGTTTGGTAAGAGCGCAGCAAAACTTGGTCGCCAAAATTCTAAGTGAGGTCGAAAAGCTACTCGAGCAGAAGGAAAAACTGGATAAGGACTGGGAATTCAAAGCAGGTCTGGGACTTTTGCGCGCCAAACGCGGTCAGCCGAAAAATAAAAAGTTCATCAAGCTCATCGGTGAGGGGGCAAATGCCCGCCTGATGCAGATGGTCGAAAATGAGTATCTGCGTGATAATGCTCGGCGGATGCACGAGGTCGATGATGAACTTTACTTTTCGATCGATGAGCGCTTTCATCAAATTGACCTAACAGATAAAGGACGAGCGCTAATTACGGACGCTAATCAGGACCCGGACTTTTTCGTGTTGCCCGATGTGGGAACAGAAATCGCCAAGATTCAAAACGACCCGACGCTGTCGGAGGCGCAGAAACAAGAGAAAAAAGATGAGCTGTATAGAATCTTTGCAGAAAAGTCCGAGCGCATTCACAACGTCTCGCAACTGCTGCGTGCTTACTCGCTCTATGAACGCGACGATGAGTATGTAGTGCAAGATGGAAAGGTCTTGATTGTCGATGAATTTACAGGTCGTATTCTGGTTGGGCGACGCTACAGCGATGGTTTGCACCAAGCGATTGAAGCCAAAGAGGGCGTCAAGATCGAGGGCGAGACGCAAACAATGGCAACCATTACGCTGCAAAACTATTTCCGACTGTACAAGAAACTTGCAGGAATGACCGGCACGGCTGAGACGGAGGCACAGGAGTTTTATGAAATCTACAAGCTGGATGTAGTGGTCATTCCGACACACAAGAAAGTGATTCGTGAGGATCGAGAAGATTTGGTCTTCAAGACAAAGCGTGAAAAATACAATGCTGTAATTCAGACCATTGAAGAACTGCGCACAAAAGGACAGCCGGTTTTGGTCGGCACAACCAGCGTAGAAGTCTCTGAGACGATTTCGCGAATGCTAAAGATGCGCAAGATTCCGCACAATGTGCTCAATGCTAAGCAGCACCAGCGTGAGGCGGAGATTATTGCGCAAGCAGGACAAAAAGGCGCAGTAACGATTGCAACCAACATGGCTGGGCGTGGCACCGATATCAAATTAGGACCGGGCGTGAAGGAACTGGGTGGTCTCTTCATTCTCGGCACAGAGCGACATGAAGCACGCCGCATTGATAGGCAGCTGCGCGGACGGGCAGGCAGGCAAGGCGATCCGGGTGTCTCGCAGTTTTATGTTTCGCTGGAAGATGACCTAATGCGCCTCTTTGGCTCCGAGCGCGTAGCCGCTTTGATGGATAAGTTGGGACACAAAGAGGGTGAAGTGATTCAACACCCGATGGTAACCAAAGCGATTGAGCGCGCACAGCGCCGAGTCGAGGAGCAAAACTTCGGGATTCGCAAGCGGCTCTTAGAGTATGACAATGTAATGAACCAGCAGCGCGAGATTATCTACGCGCGACGCCGCAATGCACTCTTCAAGGAACGGCTTCGCCTTGAAATCTTTGACTTGCTCAATGATTACGCTGAGAGACTAGCGGAGAAATACCTTGCCGACTACAATGCTGAAGGTCTCTGCGAACAAGTGCTGCGGGAGCTGGGTGTGCCAATTGAGCTTACGCGTGAAAAATATGCTGCACTGGGCAAAGACGGCGTGCAGGATTTGATTTATCAGACGGCTACAGCGTTCTACAAGCGCAAGGAAGAGCACTTAGGCAGCGAAATGATGGGACGCATTGAGCGCTTTGCCGTGCTGAGCGTGATTGACGAAAAGTGGCGTGAGCATTTGCGCGATATTGATGATCTGAAGGAAGGTATCAACCTGCGCGCATATGGTCAGAAAGATCCGCTACTCGAGTATAAGAAGGAAGCCTTCGAACTCTTTGTGCAGCTCTTAGAAGAAATTGCGGCGCAAACCTTGTCAGTAGCATTTAAGCTCTATCCAGTTGAACAAGCTGCTGTGCCGATGCAAGTGCGTCGTGTGCAACGCAATCGCCTGCGAGCCATACACGCCGAAGCAGCAAGTGTATATAGCACAGCAACTACGCAGGGTGGGTATGAGACCGATGTGGCAGAAGCCGAAGAACCACCGAAACGACAGCCTATTCGTGTCGAGAAAGTGCCAGGACGCAACGACCCTTGCCCCTGCGGTAGCGGTAAGAAATACAAAAATTGCCACGGCAAAGCGTAAAAGACTGCACAGGGGCAAAGTAAGACCTTGATGGACACCGCAAAAGACTCTATTTTTGCAGCAAAACTTTAAGCCACCTCGTCACTCTTTCGAGCATTAACGAAACTCGAGCCTTTAATGACCCATAGTTGCCGCTTCAGCCCGCTAAGCGCAATTCTTCTGATAGGTGGGCTTTCTGTGGTAGCCCAAACAAAGTTGCTCTTCAGCCAGCCAATCCTGCCGAGTAGTGAAAGTGCATCGATTGCATCTATCACAGCGCCATCCAGTAACATTGTCCAGCTGGTAATGCAGTTTGGGGTGCCCTCGCTAAAAGAAGAATCGCTGGCAAGCGGTGAAACCGAGATGGTGGTTACATCGCCTACGACTGACCACCTAGTAATGAATTTGCTCTACAAGTTGCCGTCGTATGAGTATGCTTTGCAGGCACATGTAGAATCGGTGCGCATTGTTGCAGAAGAAGGTGTGGGTGTGCTGCAAAATGTGGTGCTGAAATTTCACATAGAGGCGCTGAATGATGCGCCGATTGGGCTTCCAGCGGAGCAATTGCCTCAGGCGAAGTCAGTGAAAACTACATCTGATAAAGAGCCTTTTCCGAAAGAAAGAGTGCGGTGGTTTTATGGTGGAACAATGCGTGGCACGCCACTGACAAGCTTGACTGTGTCGCCCTACACCTATTTTCCTGCGACGAAAACCTTGCGATATGTGCAGAAACTGACACTTGAACTTAGGCTCAATACAGCGGAAGGCACAGCGCAAGAGTTCAGAGTTGATCTCAATGAAGCAGAGCTTTTGAGGCAAGTGCCGCGCAAACGCAGCGCGTATAAGCCATCGCAGCTAAGCATTGCTGGGCAGGCATTGTCCTTCTCAGAGGCAATGGGGGTGCAACAAAATGTCTACGGCAGACTACCCGTTGTGCCAAAGTATCGCTTCATTGTAAGGAAGCAAGGTATCTACCGCTTAGGCTTTTTTGAATTTCAAGATGCGGGATTCCCAACTGATTTCTTTACTGCAGACCCGCGTACCTTTCGCTTGTTCAACAAAGGCAAAGAGGTGCCAATTCTCGTCAAGGGCGAGCAAGATGGTCGCTTCAATCGTGATGACTATGTGGAGTTTATTGGCGAGCCGCATCGCTTGGCATTCTCAGACCCAGCTCGCCCTGAAATGTATAATGACCCCTACACCGATGAAAATGTCTATTACTTTTACTGGGAGCCAGCACTAACGCCGCAGAATCGTGGATTGCGGTTGGTGGAGATTCCAGCAGAGCCACGTGGCACAACGGGAGTGATTAATCTCCGAAATCAATCGTTTCGCACGACACTGCACTTTGAAGAGAATCGAGCAATTGACCGTATGAATGTGGTTTATGACACCTTCAACACAGCCGGTTACCGACGCACGCGCAACCACAGCGATATGAGTGACAAATTCTTTTGGGCGCTGGTGTTCTCTGACCGTGGGGCAAGTGTGTCACTGGAAGTACCTGCTCCACAAGCAAATAACTTTACCGACTCCATCATTATTCGTGCAGCCTTTCACGGGCGTAACCCTGCTGGTGAGCGAGAGCCCGCATACCTTGCCAATCTATTTTTTAGCATCGGAGGAGATCTCTTCCCTGTAATGCGTGCTGAGTGGGGCAGTCGTGCAGAAGGACTATTCCGTCCCACTATTATTCGCAGTGCATTATCTCCTGGATTTCATCGGTTTCTGGGCAATGTCTCGGCACTGCGCATTATCAGTGGACTGACGAACGTGGCGGTTACTGTGCCGTATTTCTACCTCAACTGGATAGAAATCACCTATCGCAGGCTTTACCGCGCAGTAGAGGACGAAATTGTGTTTACTACACCACCTGATGCAAGGCCAGGTCGCTACCAATTTGTCATCTCTGGTTTTACCACGCCTGATATTGATATCT